>JALZLF010000048.1 GCA_030858865.1 Actinomycetota bacterium
TCAGCGCGAGCTCAGGGGTGGCGACCAGTGCGGCGCCGGCGTGGACGCCGTCGCTGTAGGCCGACAGGATCGCCGCCGCGTTGGCGTCGACATCGCCGACCATTGGGTTGCACTGCGTCAGAGCCAGCCGCATGTCGTCTCCGCCGGCGGCAAGGGTTTTACGCGTCCGAAACAGACGGGCAACCGCCGTGAAACTCGTCGTTCCTACCGTGCCGATCCTACCGGGACGGTTGTGGCCGTCCCGCCCGAAGGTCAGGAGACCTGGCGGTCGCCGCGGGGCTGACGTTTCTCGGCATCAAGGCGGTCAACGGCCTGCGCGTCAGTGAAGAGGAGGAGATCGAGGGCCTGGACATTCACGAGCACGGCATGTACGGCTACCCCGATCTGGCGCTCGGTCCGCAGGCCTTCCCCGGCGGCCCGCGCTCGTTGCCCGTGGGCGCGCCGGCGGCCACTCCCGCACCCAGGGAACCAGCGCTCGTCGAGTAGCGGTGGCTCCCTGTTCCCTGGGGGTCCCCCGGGTGGTGTCGCCTGCCGCGGCGCTACGTTGCACCAGGCAGCGCCCCCGCCCAGCCGCGTGCAGGCCGCTCCAGCCCGAACGTGCGTGACCGGGCGGGGCGCTAGCATCCGGCGCCGGACAGGGGCGGCGTAGGAGGCGACGTGGACAGGCAGCAGGAGTACGTGCTGCGGACCGTCGAGGAACGCGACATCCGCTTCGTGCGGCTGTGGTTCACCGACGTCCTTGGCATCCTCAAGTCCGTCGCCGTCACCTCCTCCGAGCTGGAGGGCGCCTTCACCGAGGGCATCGGCTTCGACGGATCGGCGGTCGACGGGTTCGCCCGCGTCCAAGAGTCCGACATGCTCGCCGTGCCAGACGCCGCCACTTTCCAGGTGCTGCCGTGGCGCGGCAGCGGCGCGCTGGCACGGATGTTCTGCGACATCCGCACCCCCGAGGGCGAGCCGTTCACCGCCGATCCACGCCAGGTACTGCGGCGCAACATGGCCAAGGCAGCGGAGATGGGCTTCAGCTTCTACGTCCATCCCGAGATGGAGTTCTTCCTGTTCAAGGGCCCGAACGACCCCACGCCCCTTGACTCGGGAAGCTACTTCGACCTGACGCCGATGGACGTGCAGCAGGACTTCCGGCGTGAGGCGATCGAGACGCTCGAGGCGATGGGCATCTCGGTGGAGTACTCACACCACGAGGTCGCCCCCAGCCAGCACGAGATCGACCTGCGCTACGCCGACGCGCTGACGATGGCCGACAACCTGATGACCTACCGCCTGGTGATCAAGGAGGTCGCCATGCGCCGCGGCATCTACGCCACCTTCATGCCCAAGCCGCTGGCCGCCCACTGGGGCAGCGCCATGCACACCCACGTTTCGCTGTTCGACGGCGATCGCAACGCCTTCTTCGACGCAGGCGACCGCTACCACCTGTCACACACGGCCAAGCAGTTCATCGCCGGGTTGCTCGTGCACGCGCGGGAGATCGCGGCTGTCTGCTGCCAGTGGGTCAACTCCTACAAGCGACTGGTGCCCGGGTTCGAGGCTCCCGTGTTCGTGTCGTGGGGTCGCCACAACCGCTCCTCGATGGTGCGGGTACCGATGTACAAGCCCCGCAAGAGCGCGTCGACCCGTGTCGAGTTTCGCGCGCCCGACCCGGCGTGCAATCCCTACCTCGCCTTCTCGGTGATCCTGGCGGCCGGCTTGCGCGGCATCACCAAGGACTACGAGCTGCCGCCCGAGGCCGAGGACAACATCTACGAGATGAGCGACGCCGAGCGCCGAGCGGCCGGGATCGGCAGCCTGCCGCAGAACCTCGACGAGGCCCTGCGCGAGATGGAGGAGTCCGAACTGGTCGCCGAGGCGCTCGGCGAGCACGTCTTCGAGTACTTCCTTCGCAACAAGCGCGTCGAGTGGGACGAGTACCGCTCGCAGGTCACACCCTTCGAGCTGGCGCGCTACCTACCGACGCTGTAGCGACGATGACCGACGAGGTCACCGAGGCGCTGGCGGCCAGCGCCAATCCCGAGCGGGCCGTTGCGGTGCTGCAGCGCCTCGCCGACCGCAACCCGCTGGGTCGGGCGGCGCTGGACGGCGAGGGGCTGCGACGGCTGGTCGTGGTGGCGGGGATGTCACAGGTGCTCGCCGAGACCGTCGCGGCCAGCGACGAGGCGCTGGACGTGCTGACCGGTGATCTGGCGGCCTGGTCGGCAGCCGAGGTGCGCGACCGTTGCGAACGGCGACTGGCCAGCGGCCGGGGCTCGCCGGCCGAGGCGCTGGCGATCGTGCAGCGGCTGGGTCTGGTCAACGTCGCCGCGCGCGACGCGCTGGGGCTGGCGCCAGGTCTCGGGGTCACCGGCGAGCTGGCCGACCTGGCCGACGGCGTGCTGGCCGCCGCGCTGGACCACGTCGCCGGCGACCGAGCGCGGCTGTCGATCATCGCCCTCGGCAAGCTCGGCGGCCGTGAGCTGAACTACGTCTCCGACGTGGACGTGATCTTCGTCGCGCAGGGCGAGACGGGCGCCGCGACGCGCACCGTCGGCAACCTGCTGCGGCTGCTGGGAGAGCTGACCCCGGCGGGGCGGGCCTACCAGGTCGACGCGAACCTGCGGCCCGAGGGTCGCGACGGGCCGCTGGTGCGGTCGCTGGACGCCTACCGCGCCTACTACCTGCGCTGGGCCAAGACCTGGGAGTTCCAAGCGCTGCTCAAGGCCCGGCCGATCGCCGGCGACCCGGATCTGGGCGCCGCCTTTCTGGCGATGGCCGAGCCGTTCGTGTGGCCCGACCGCCTGGACGGCGAAGCCGTCGAGGAGATCCAGCGGCTCAAGGCCGTTGTCGAAGGCTCCGCGTCGGTCGTCCGCGCCGGCCACCGGCAGGTCAAGCTCGCCCCCGGTGGACTGCGCGACATCGAGTTCGCGGTGCAGCTGCTGCAGCTGGTCCACGGCCGCCACGACCCCACCCTGCGCAGTCCCAACACGCTGGCCGCCCTCGCCGCCCTTGCCGCCGGTGGCTACGTTGGCCGCTCCGACGCCACCGCCTTCGCCGACGCCTACGTGTTCCTGCGCACCGTCGAGCATCGCCTGCAGCTGGTGCGGCTGCGCCGGACCCACACCCTGCCGCAGCGTCCCGACGAGCGGCGGCGCCTGGCCCGCTCGATGGGCTATGCGGGACAAGACGCGCTGGACCAGTTCGACAGCGAGCTGCGGCGGGTGCAGGGCCTGGTCCGCACATTGCACGCCAAGCTGTTCTACCGGCCGCTGCTGTCGCGCTTCGCCGAGCTGTCGGCGGTGGAGCAGCTGCTGCCCAGCGCCGGCAGTCGACTCGACGAGGCCGCGGTGGGCGAGCGGCTGGTCGCGCTGGGCTTTCCCGACCCTGAACAGGCGGTGGCGCATCTGCAGGCGATGGTCAGCGGGGTGACCCGCCGGGCACGGATGCTGCAGATCGCGCTACCGGCGGTGCTGCCCATCCTGGCGTCCGCCCCCGACCCGGGCGGTGGTCTGGCGGCGCTGCGGTCGCTGACCGATCGCGCCGGGGAGGCACCGCAGCTGCTGCGCACGTTGCGTGACAACCCTCCGGTCGCCGACCTGGTGGCTCAGGTGCTTGGCGCGAGTCCGCTGGTCGGCTCGTGGCTGGAGCGGCAACCCGAGGTGATCGGGGCGCTGAGCGACCTTCCGGCCCTCGGGCAACGCCGCGATGCCGCCACCTACCGGCGGCTGGCCGAGGGCCTGTTGCGGCGAGGCCACGACGCGAA
>JALZLF010000072.1 GCA_030858865.1 Actinomycetota bacterium
TGATCTTCGAGCGCTTCCTCAACCCCGAGCGCGTGTCGATGCCCGACATCGACATGGACTTCGACGAGCGCCGCCGCGGCGAGATGATCCGCTACGCCCGCGAGCGCTACGGCGACGACCGCGTCGCGCAGATCGTCACCTTCAGCACGATCAAGGCCAAGCAGGCCGTCAAGGACGCCGCCCGCGTGCTCGGCTACCCGTTCGGGTTCGGCGACCGCCTGACCAAGATGATGCCGGCGCCGGTCATGGGCAAGGACTTCCCCCTGGCCAAGGCCCGCGAGATGTCGGGCGAGCTGCGGACCGCCTGGGAGACCGAGCCCGAGGCCAAGCAGGTGCTGGACACGGCGCTGTCACTGGAGGGCCTGCGACGCCAGCACTCCATCCACGCCGCCGGCGTGGTCATCGGCGCGGGTCCCATCACCGACCACTCGCCGGTGCTGAGACAAGACGCCGACGGTGAGATCGTCACCCAGTACGACGGTGGCATGGTGGAGGCCATCGGGCTGCTGAAGATGGACTTCCTCGGCCTGCGCAACCTCACGGTGATCACCGACGCGCTCAGCCACATCGAATCCACCACCGGCGAGCGCGTCCTCATCGACGAGGTGCCGCTGGACGACCCGTTGACCTACAAGATGCTGGCCGAGGGCGACACCGACGGCGTCTTCCAGCTCGACTCGCCGGGGATCACCGCGCTGTGCCGGCAGCTGCAACCCGACCGCTTCGACGACATCGTCGCGCTGCTCGCGCTGTATCGGCCAGGGCCGATGTCGGCCCGGTTGCACACCGCCTACTGCGAGCGCAAGCACGGCCGCGAACGGGTCAGCTACCTGCACCCCGACCTCGCCGAGATCCTGGAACCGACCTACGGCATCCTCGTCTACCAGGAGCAGGTCCTGGAGATCGCCAAGGTCATCGCGGGGTTCGCCCTGGGCCAGGCCGACCTGCTGCGGCGGGCGATCGGCAAGAAGAAGCCAGCGGAGATGGAGGCGCAGCGCTCAAAGTTCCTAGACGGAGTGGTCGCCAAGGGCTATGAGGCCAAGCTCGGCACCGATCTGTGGAACCTGATCGAGGGCTTCGCCGACTACGCGTTCAACAAGTCCCACTCCGCCGGCTACGGGCTGGTCAGCTACCAGACCGCCTGGTTGAAGGCCAACTACCCGGTCGAGTACATGGCCGCACTGCTGACCTCGGTCAAGAACAACAAGGACCGCCTCCCGCTGTACCTGCACTCCTGTCGGACCATGGGCATCACCGTCCTGGCGCCAGACGTCAACTCCTCGGAGACCGACTTCGCGCCCCTGCGCGAGCCCGGCTCAGCTGCACAGCGGATCCGCTTCGGCCTTTCAGCGGTCCGCAACGTCGGCGAGCTGGTCGTTGAGGCGATCATCGCCGCCCGCACCCGCGACGGCGCCTTCAGCGACTTCGCCGACTTCGCCGGCAAGGTCGACGGCCCCGTGCTGAACCGGCGGACGCTGGAGTCGCTGATCAAAGCAGGGGCATTCGAGTCGCTGTCCACACCGCAGCGCCCCCACCCGCGCAAAGGGTTGCTGCAGGTCTTCGAGGCCGTCATCGAGCAGGCGATCGCGACTCGACGCGCCGAGGCCGAGGGCCAGTTCTCGCTGTTCGACAGCGTGGCAGGACCCAGAGACCCCGTGCTCGCCGCCGCCTCGGAGCCGGTTACCGGTCTGGTCGACGCGGTGGCGATCCCCGACGTGGAGTACGACCGCGCCGAGAAGCTGGCGGCGGAGCGCGAGATGCTCGGCCTGTACGTCTCCGACCACCCGCTGTTCGGTCTCGAGCGGCTGCTGCAGGAGATCTCGCCGCGCTCGATTCCCCAGACGCTGGCGGCCGCCAACGGCGCGCCGTTGACTTTGGCCGGCATCTTCACCGGCAAGACCCGCAAGTTCACCCGCAAGGGTGAGCCCTACGCCACGGGAACCCTCGAGGATCTGCAAGGCGGCGTCGAGATCATCTGCTTCCCGGCCGTCTACAACCAGTCCGAACAGCTGCTGGCCGAGGACGCCGTCTTGTGCGTCAAGGGCCGGCTGGACAACAGCGACACCCCCAAGGTCATCGTCACCGAGGTCAGCGCACCGGACCTGTCCGACGCGACCGGCGCACCGCTGGTCATCACCCTGGCGCCACAGCAGTGCACCCCCGAGGTTGTCGGGCGCCTCAAGGCGCTGCTGGCTGAGCACCGCGGCGTCGTCGCGGTGCACCTGCGCCTGTGCAACGCGGCCGGGCGCACCACCACGCTGCGGCTCGACGACGGGCTCTGCGTTCGCCGTACCCCGGGCCTGTACGCCGAGCTGAAGGGGCTGCTGGGCGCCGACGCGGTCTCCTGAGCCGCCCCCGACCTCAGGCCCCGCTGTCCGGTAGGTGTCCACAGACCTTCTCAACAGCCGGCGGGGGCGGCGCCCCGGTAGGGTGGCGGGCATGGCGAATGGACGACTTGCAGGCAAGGTCGCGCTGGTGACCGGCGCGTCGTCGGGCATCGGTGAGGCGACGGCGCTGGCGCTGGCCGCTGAGGGGGTGGCGGTGGCGATCGGCGCCAGGCGCGCCGAGCGCATCGACGCGCTGGCCGACAAGATCGCCGCCGACGGTGGCCGCGCGCTGGCATTGGATCTCGACGTCACGCAGGAGCAACAGGCACACGACGCGGTGGGGCGCACGCGCGCGGATCTGGGCGGCTTGGACATCGTCGTCAACAACGCGGGGGTCATGCTGCTCGGCCCGATCCTGAACGCCGACACCAGCGACTGGCGCCGCATGATCGAGACCAACGTCCTGGGGCTGATGTACGTCACCAACGCGGCGCTGCCTCACCTGGTGGAGCAGGGCTCCGGTGACATCGTGCAGGTGTCGTCGGTGGCCGGTCGCCTCGCGCGGGACGGCTCGGGGGTCTACAACGCCTCGAAGTGGGCGGTCAACGCCTTCTCGGAGTCGTTGCGCCAGGAGGTCACCGCGCGGGGCGTGCGCGTGACCCTGGTCGAGCCGGGCGCGGTCGCCACCGAGCTCAGCGACCACATCACCCATGCCGAGAGCAAGCAGCGGGTCAAGGACCGGGTCACCAAGATGCGGGCGTTGCAGTCGTCCGACATCGCCGCCGGCGTGGTCTACGTCGTCACCCAGCCAGCGCACGTCAGCGTCAACGAGGTGTTGATCCGCCCGACCGATCAGGTGGGTTAGCTCGCAGCATGTAGCGAAGTGGTAGGACCCGTGACCTCGCGTCGGCCTGCTCCGTCGCGCAGCCATCGCGCACAAGGCAGTCGCGCAGATGGTCGTTGACCAGCCCCATCGCCTGCATGAACGCGTACACCGTCGTCGGGCCCACGAAGCGAAAGCCGAGGCGCTTGAGCTCGCGGCTGAGCGCCACCGACTCCACGGTTGTGGCGGGGACGTCAGCGGGGGAGCGCGGCGCGGGGCCGGGACCCGGGGCGAAGGACCACACGAGCTCCGCCAGCGACGGGATGGCCAGCGCTGCGCGGGCGTTGCCGATGGTCGCGGCGATCTTGGTGCGGTTGCGCACGATGCCGGGGTCGGCCAGCAGCCGAGCCTCGTCGTCGGGACCGAAAGCGGCGACCGAGGCAGGGTCGAAACCCGCGAACGCCGCCCGGAACCGGTCGCGTTTGCGCAGGATGGTCAGCCACGACAGACCCGCCTGGAAGCCCTCAAGGCACAGCTTCTCGAACAGTGCCCGGTCGTCGCTGACCGGTCGCCCCCACTCGTGGTCGTGGTAGGCGACGTAGGCGGGGTCCGAGGTCGCCCACCAGCAGCGGCGCGTGTCGATGTCGGTCACGACTGCGGCAGCCGTTCGGCGACCGCACGCCGGATGTCGGCCTCGATGCCGGGGAACTCGTGGACCAGCTCGTTGAGCGTGGCGCCGGGCAGCATCACCAGCTGCACGTCGGTGGTCGCCACGACCGTCGCCAGCCGCGCGTAGCCGAAGCTGGCTCCCCAGTCCAGCGCGGCCAGCTCGCCGAAGAAGTCGCCGGCGGCCAGATCGCGCACGTGGCGGTCGTCGACGTGCACCGCAACCGTCCCCTCCACGATGACGTAGAAGTCGCGGGCCGCGTCCCAGCGGCGCACGACGGTCTCACCGGCGGAGGCGGCGCGCACCTCGGCCGCTCTGCCGATCCGCTCGAGGTCGCCGTCGGGCAGCTCGGCGAACAGCGGCAGCGCCCGCAGTGTCGAGGCGGCAACGGGCGGATATCCCAGCCAGGTCCGGTCGACGTCGGTGTGGCGCTCGTGGTCGACGACCGCACGGTCCGCCCGCCGTGGGGCCACCGGTTCGGGGGTCGCCTGTTCGAACCAGCGCAGCACCCGCTCGACGTCGTCTGCTCCACTGCCGTGGTTCAGCACGCACAGACGGATGGCGTAGCGGCCGCGCAGCCGCGTCGAGGAGACCAGGCCTTCGCCGCTGGCGGCGAAGGCGGCCACCAGAGCGGCGTTGCGGGCGGCGATCTCCTCCTCGTCGTCGGTGTCGGGGAAGCGACGCCGGAAACACAGGATGCCGAGGCTGGCAGGGCGCAGCAGCTCCAAGGCGGAGCTGGCCTCGATCCGCTGCTGCGCCTGGCCAACCAGGTCCAGACAGCGATCGATCGTGGCCCGGAACGCGTCTACCCCGAAGTAGCGCAGCGACACCCACAGCTTCAGCGCACGGCTCATGCGGGTCAGCTGCACGCTCAGATCGGAGAAGTTGACCTCGCCAGCCGCCGCCTTGGCGTCCTTGAGGTAGTCGGGCGTGATCTCGAACGCGCGACGGAGCAGTTCCCCGTTGCGCACCAGCAGGCTGCCGCACTCGAACGGCTGGTACAGCCACTTGTGCGGGTCCAGCGTCACCGAGTCGGCCCGCTCGAGGCCGGCCAGCCAGCCGCGGCCGCGCTCGGTCAAGGCCGCGAACCCGCCGTACGCGGCGTCGACGTGCAACCACACGCTGTTGTCGCGGCAGACGTCGGCCAGCGCCGCCAGCGGGTCGACGGCGCCGGTGTTGGTCGAACCGGCGCTGGCAGCTACGAACAGCGGGCGGCGGCCGGCACGCCGGTCGGCGACCATCGCCGCCGCCAGCGCTTCGGGACGCATCCGGTAGTCGTCGTCGGTCGGCAGCACCCGCACCTGGTCGGGTCGGAACCCCAGCACCCTGGCCGCTCGCACGATCGAGGAGTGCGCCTGGTCGGAGACGTAGGCCACCACGCGCTCGGACATGGCACCCAACAGCGCCTCTCGCGCGCACGCCAGGGCCGTCATGTTCGCCGCGGAGCCACCGGTGACCAGGACGCCGGCGGCGCCGGGCGGGTACCCGATCCAGCTCTTGAACCAGTCGAGGACGACCAGCTCCACCTGGCTGGGGCCGGCTGACTCCTGCCAGGACCCCGCGTAGATGTTGAGCGCGCCGGCGATCAGGTCACCCAGGGCGGCGGGCCAGGTCCCCGAGCCGGGCACGAACGCGAAGTAACGGGGATGGTCACAGCGGCTGGCGAACGGCAGCACGTTGCGACCCAGGTCGTCCAGGATCGCCTGAAAGTCGGTCCCGGCCCCCGGCTGGGCCGCGTCCACGCGCCCTGCCATCTCCGCAGGTGTGGCACCGCGGGTGACGGAAGCGGCCTCGGGGTCGCCCAACCGGTCCACCAGAAAGTCCACGGTGGCATAGCCGAGCTGCCGCATCGCCTGCGGGTCAAGCCCGAGCGGGTCGTCCACGCTTCCTCCTCGTCCCCGGCCCGCCCTCTGCGGGCTCCAGGCGGCGTCGCACTACGACGGCGATCCTGGCGTCAGGCGGTCGACGACCACCGCGTCGGCGGCCATGGCGCTGCCAGCGTGCCCTGTCACCGCGGCGATGAACTCGCCACGCTCGAGGGCAAGCAACGCGACGTCGGTGGTCGCGGTCACCGTCGCGGTCCGCGGCACGCCGCGCAGCAGCGCGATCTCGCCGAAGAAGTCGCCTAGACCCTCGGTTGTCGTCGGCCCTGTTGAGTGCTCGGTGGCGGTCACCTCGACCTGCCCCTCGGCGATGACGTAGAAGTGGTCTCCCTCGTCGCCACGCCGCACGATGACCTCCCCTGCGGCGACGCTGACCGGTTGCAGCGCGAACGCCAGCCGCTCGAGGGTCAGCACCGGCAGCGGCGCGAACAGGGGCACGCCGCGCAACAGCGTCAGCTGCGGCTGCGGGGGGCTGGCGTCGGCGTCCAGGGCCGCCAGCGCTTTGCCGGCCAACAGCCCGGTCGCGGGCAGCAGGGCGCCTGTGGCCAGCAGGGCTGCCCTGGCGCCGGCCGCCGAGATCAGCAGGGAGGCTGCGACGGCCCCGAGGCCCTGCATCCCCCACCACAGGCCTTCGAAGACGCCGAGGACTCTGGCCAGGACCCGCTCGGCCACGATCCGCTGCAGCAGCGTCAGCGCCGTCACGTCGATCAGGGCGTTGGCCGACCCGACGGCGGCGAGCAGCAACACGGCCGTGGCCGCGCGCGGCCACACACCGATCAGTGCCAGCGCCACACCCCAGGTGATCAACCCCAGCTGGAAACCGACAGCCAGGCGCCGCCGGCCGACCAGCGCCAGCGTCGCCAGCGCGCCGATCAGCCCGCCGGCCCCCACCGCGGCGTTGAGGTAGCCGACCCCCGCCTCGCCGATGCCGAGCAGCTCGATGGCCGTGACAACGACCAGCACGGTCATGGCCCCCACGCCGAAGGTCTGCGTCAGGTACAACGCGACGACCAGCCGAGGTCGCGGCTGCTGTGCCAGCGTGCGGAACCCGGCCAGCAGCTCGGCGACGGGACTGGAACCGGCTCCGGCGGACCGCACGGATACCACGGTCGTGTGGATACCCGACGCCACCACCGCCGACGCCCCGAGCATCGCGGCGCTGGTGGCGAAGACGGGGGCGACACCGGCCATCGACAGTCCGACCCCGCCGATGATCGGGCCGACGAGCGTGCCGAGGTTCTCCACTGTGGTCGACGCCACGTTGGAGGCGGTCAGCTCTTCAGGCGACCGCGCCAGCTCTGGCAGCAGGGACGACTGAGCCGGCCAGAACAGGGTGTAGACGGTGGCGTCGACGGCGGCCAACGCGTACGCAACGGCGGCGGGCAATCCCAACCACAACGCGGTCGCGACCGCGGCCAGTGCGCCAGCACGGACGACCAGCACGGCCGTCAGCACCCGCTCGCGGCGGAAGCGGTCGGCCAGGCCGGCGGCGAACGGTCCAACGACCGCCGCCGGCAGCGTCCGGATCAGACCGACGACGCCGACCCCGATCACCCCCTGCTCGCGGAAGGCGTAGACGCCCAGGGCGACGGCCTGTGCCCACTCGGCCGTGATGCACCCGCTCCAGGCCAGCTGCAGCCGGCGCAGCTGCGGGTTGGCCAGCACGTCGAGCAGCGCATGCAGTGCCGCCAGCACCCTGCCCTCGGACCGCACAGGCCGGCTTGCGGCCGTACCCGGCGTCGGCTGGAGATCCATCGCGGCCATGATGCTCTGCAGCACGGCCGAGCGGAAGGCGACAATCGCCTTGCTGGTGGCATCGACACCTCGGTGCGCGCCCCGTACGATCCTGGCACCGGCACGCGCGGGCGTGCCGGCTTGCGGGAAGGACCGGCATGGCGGAAGAGTTGCTGACGGCGTTGGGCATCACCGACGTGCAGCGGATGGACGGGCTGGTCACCAGCCACCGCTTTCCGGCCGGGTCCTGCCTCATGGCCGAGGGTTCGGTCGGCGACGCCTGCTACCTGGTGGTGGAGGGCGAGATCCGCGTCGAGGTGACGCGCGCGGACTTTGACTCCGACGGCGTGGTCGGCTACGTCGGGACCGGTGAGCTGTGCGGCGAGTTCTCGCTGCTCGATCGCACCCCCCGGTCGGCCAGCGCCTACGCCCACACCGACGTCGTCGTGCGCCGGCTGTCGGCCGACGGACTGCAGGCGCTGTGCCGCGACGACCCGGCCGCGGGCCTGCAGGTCGTCCTGGCGTTGGGCCGCAACGCGGCCACGCGGGCCCGCCAGTACGCCAAGCATCTGCAGCAGT
>JALZLF010000076.1 GCA_030858865.1 Actinomycetota bacterium
CCAGCACCATCCGCCCACCGGCCGCGGCCGTCTGCAGCGCCGCTCTGGCCAACCACTTGAAGCCCGTCAGGGTCTCGGCGTACCCGACGCCGTGCGCCTCGGCGATGCGGCGCAGCAGCTGCGACGACACCACGGTCGTTGCCACTGCCCGGTCAGGCCCTTGCTCGCCGCGCGACAGCAGCCATTCGGCCAGCAGGCAGCCGATGTCGTCACCGGTCAACGTCTGCCAGGAGCCCTCGACGGGCACGGCTGCCGCGATGCGGTCACCGTCGGGGTCGTTGGCCAGGATCAGCTCGGCACCAGTGGAGTCGGCCAGCGCGATGGCCAGGTCAAGGGCTCCAGAGACCTCCGGGTTGGGGAACGCGACAGTGGGAAAGTCGGGGTCGGGTTGGACCTGCTCGGCTACCACCCGAACGTCGGTGAAGCCCGCGTCCTCCAGCAGCTGGCAGGCCAAGGTGGCCGCGATGCCGTGCAGCGGCGTGTAGACGATGCGCAACGCCGCTCGCGACGGCGAGCCTGCCTGTGCCGGCGCCACCAGCGCCAGCGCCGCGTCGCGGTAGGCGTCGACCAGCCCGACCCGCAGATCGGCGATCCTCCCGTCGTCGGGCGGCGCGACCGGCACAGCCTCGCTCACATCGATGGCGTCGATGGCCGCGCTGATCTCGGCGTCCAGCGGCGGGGAGATCTGGGCACCGTCGGACCAGTACACCTTGTAGCCGTTGTCGGCCGCCGGGTTGTGGCTGGCAGTGATCTGCACGCCGGCGGCGGCCCCGAGATGACGCACCGCGAACGCCACCAGCGGCGTAGGTGCCAGCCCGGGGATGCGGTGCACGCGCACGTCTGCGGCGGCCAACACCCCAGCGGTGTCTTGCGCGAACTCCAGCGACTTGTGGCGTGCGTCGTGGCCAACCACGACACCGCGCTGAGCGGCCTCCGGCTCACCGGCGAGGCGCGCAGCGAGCCCCGCGGTCACCCGCCGCACCACCACGCGGTTCATCCGAGCCGGCCCGGCCCCCAGCGGCCCTCGGATGCCGGCGGTGCCGAACTGCAGCCGAGCCCCGAAGCGCTGCGCCAGTGCAGCGTCGTCGCCGGAGTCCACCAGCGCCTGGAGCTCGGCCCTGGTGTCGGGATCGGGATCGGCGGCCATCCAGCGCCGTGCCTCGGCACGCAGGTCCATCACATGGGTCCTACCGCTTCGCTACTTGAGGACATGCCAGCACTCCTCGGTGTCGGTCCGCGGGGCGCGGAGCATAGTCGCTCGAGGCCTTCGGCCCCCGGTTTGGCGCTGCGGTGGACGGGCACGTGCAAGCCATGGCCGACTACCGCCCCTGCGTCCTGCTCGACCTCGACGGCACCCTCGTCGACTCGGTGTTCTTCCACGTCGTGGCCTGGGAGGCGGCGCTGCGCGCCAGCGGCCACCGCGTGCCGATGTGGCGTATCCACCACGCCATCGGCATGGGCGGTGAGCGGCTGCGCCCGTGGCTGCTCGGCGCGGAGCCCGAGGATGCCGACGAGATCTCCGCCGACCACCAGCGGCGGTTTCTCGAGCACGCCGACGAGTTGCAGCCCACCCCGGGCGCGGCGGCGCTGCTCGACGACCTGCAGCGGCGCGAGATCGCCTTCGTCATCGCCACCTCAGCCGAGCCGGAGACCACTGAGGCGTTGCTGCGTGCCCTTGGCCGTGACGATTTCACCGTCGCCGACTCGGGCGACGTTGGTTCTCCCAAGCCCGCCCCGGATCTGCTGCTGTCGGCGGTCGCGGACCTGGGGATGAGCCCGGGTTCCGCGACGCTGGTCGGCGACAGCCCGTGGGACGCCGAGGCCGCGCGTCGGGTCGGCATCCGCTGCCTCGGGGTGCGCTGCGGCGGCTTCGGCGACCACCGCCTGCTGCACGCCGGGGCCGACGACGTGGTCGACGATCCTCGAGCCCTTGTCGGCCGGCTGTAGCCCGCGCGCGCTCCTCTCGGCAGGTCCGTGCGCCGAGCCGCGTGCGGCAGCGGACACCCACGTCCCAACCCGCACCCAGCCGGCCGGAGCTACGCCGGCGCGGCGCCACGGTCGAGCATGGCCAGGACCCGGTCGACGTCCTGCTCGGCGGCGTCCACGACGGGTGGGGTGACCAGACCAGGCGGCGGGGGGTACTTGTGGCCGACGCCGGTGTCGAAGGCGACCACCTGCTCCTCGGCATCGATCGTCCCGTTCGCGACGAGCTCGCGGATGGCGGCGAGGACGGCCGCGCTCTCCGGGCTGATGTACCCGGCACCCAACCGACCGGCGGAGCGCTGCATCGCGTCGATCTCTTCCTCGGGCACGGCCACCGCCGTCCCGCCTGAGGAGCGCAGCGCGTCGAGCACCAGCGTGTCGCCGATCGCGGCCGGCACCCGCAGACCGCCGGCGCGCGTGGTGGCGCCGACCCACGGCTCGGCGCGACGCTCGCCCGCGGCAAAGGCCCGCACCAACGGGGCGCAGCCTTCGGCCTGGACGCTGACCATGCGGGGTCGGCGGTCCGAGATCAGCCCCATGGCCTCCAGCTCGCCGAACGCCTTGGCCATGCCGACCAGACCCGTGCCGCCCCCGGTGGGGTAGACGAGAACATCCGGCAGGCGCCAGTCCAGGTCCTCGGCGAGTTCCAGGCCCATCGTCTTCTTGCCCTCGACGCGGTACGGCTCCTTCAAGGTGCTCACGTCGAACGCCCCCGTGGCGGCGGCGATCTGCGCGCTGATGCGCCCGCAGTCGCTGATCAGGCCCTCGACGAGGAGCACGTCGGCGTCGCAGACCAGCGCCTCGTCGCGGTTCGCGGCAGGGACGTCGGCGGGCATCACCACCGTCACCGGGAGCCCGGCCGCCGCCCCGTACGCGGCCAGCGCCCCGCCGGCGTTGCCGGCGGAGGGAGCGATCAGGCTGGTGGCACCCAGCTCGGCCGCGCGGCCGACGGCGGCCGCCATCCCCCGAGCCTTGAACGAACCGGTTGGGTTGGCGCCCTCGGCCTTGATCAACAGCCGTTCCAACCCCAGCGCCCGGGCCAGCCGCGTCGGCGGGTACCGCGCGGTCGCCCCCTCCCCCAGCCACAACCGCCGCCGAGGGTCGCGCACGGGCAGCAGCTCGGCCCACCGCCACAGACCACCACCGCGGCGCTGCGCCAGCGACTTGGGCGACAGGCTGCGCGCCGCCTGATCAAGGTCGTAGCGGGCGAGCAGCGGCCGGTTGTCAGCCGGGTCCGTGCGCTGCAGCACGTCCGCGTCGTAGGTCCGGCCCGATTCCGATCCCTCCAGGTGGGTCAGCATCGACGTTGTCATTATTCTCGTGTCCTACCGCTCCGCTACTTGAGGACGAGTCTTGTGTCCTACCGCTCCGCTACTTGAGGATGCGCATGTCCGATCAGGACGATCTTGCCCGGATGCGGCGCAGCTACCACAAGGCCCGGATGGATATTCCCGACGTCGATGCCGACCCGATCGCCCAGGTCAGCCGCTGGCTGGCTGAGGCGGTCGCCGCCGGCCTCCGCGAACCCGACGCGATGGTCCTGGCCTCCGTGGGCAACGACGGTCTTCCCAGCATCCGCACGGTGCTGCTGCGGGGGATCGACGCGCGAGGCTTCGCGTTCTACACCAGCTACCGCAGTCGCAAGGCCGCCGAGCTGGCTGTCAACGCGCAGGCTGCGCTGCTGTTCCCGTGGATCGACCTCGAGCGGCAGGTTGCCGTGCGCGGCCCCGTCTCCCGAGTCGCACCCGCCGAGTCCGACGCGTACTTCGCTTCCCGGCCACGCGGCAGCCAGCTGGGGGCGTGGGCGTCCGAGCAAAGCGCCGTGGTTGCCGACCGCGCGATCTTCGAGCAGCGACTGGACGACCTGCGGGCACGCTTCTCCGGTGGCCCCGTACCCCGCCCCGACGACTGGGGCGGGTTCCGGGTGGCGCCGGTGGAGATCGAGCTGTGGCAGGGCCGCTCCGACCGGATGCACGACCGACTGCGATACCGCCGCGACGGTGAGGGCTGGGCCCTGGAGCGCCTCAGTCCCTGACGGCCGCTGACGACGCTGACGACCGCTACTGGAGGACGTATGGACCCCGACGACCCGCAGGAGCGCTTCCTGAACGCGCTCGCCGAAGCCGCCGGCACCCCGTCGGTGGGACCCGACGAGGCCACCGCGCTGCTGGACCTCGCCCGGGTGACCGCGTCCCGAACGCAACGCCGTTTCGCGCCGCTGACCGCCTATGCCCTGGGCCTGGCGATCGGCGCCGGCGACGCGCCGGCCGACGCGCTGGGGCGCACCTCCCGCATCCGCGAGGTCATCGGCATCGTGGAGCGACTGGACGCAAAATGAACGGCCGCAGCGTGCAGCGGCGTCGCATCGTCGCGCTTCGCGACGGGACCGCTCGACCGCGCAGCGACGAGCTTGCGGCCGAGGAGCCGCTGGAGATCCGGGTCAGCGGCGATGTCGTCGCGGTGACGATGCGCACGCCGGGCAACGACTTCGAGCTGGCCTTGGGTTTCTGCCTCAGCGAGGGCATCGTGACCGGCGCCGAGCAGGTCGAGTCGATCCGCTACTGCACCGGGCCGCGGGGCGCCGGCGACTACAACGTGGTGGAGCTGGCGCTGCGGTCCGGTGCGACGGTGCCACAGGAGCAGCGCCGGCGCACCTACACCACGTCGTCGTGCGGGCTGTGCGGCACGACCAGCATCGAGGCGGTCCGCAAGCAGGCGCCCGCGGTCGACGGCGACGGCGCCAGCCTGTCCGTCGCGACCCTGGTCGGCATGCCCGCCACGCTGCGCGCAGCCCAGCGCGCGTTCGACCGCACCGGCGGGCTGCACGCCGCCGGGCTGTTTACCACCGACGGCACCCTGCACTGCCTGCGCGAGGACGTCGGCCGCCACAACGCGGTGGACAAGGTGATCGGCTGGGCCGCCACCGAGCGGCTGCTGCCCTTGCGCGGCTTCGTGCTGCTCGTCTCGGGACGGGTGGCATTCGAGATCGCGCAGAAAGCCTTGCTCGCCGGCATCCCGATCGTGGCGGCGGTGTCGGCGCCGTCCAGCCTTGCCGTCGACCTCGCCGGCGAGTCCGGCATGACCCTGGTCGGCTTCCTTCGCGGGTCCGAGCTGAACGTCTACGCCGGCGCGCAGCGCATCGACGGGCTATGAGCGGCCACGCGCGGCCACGAGCGGCACGAGCATCTCGGCAGCGGTGAGGCTGCCGTGATGGGAGCGCATCGCGGCCTCCTGGGACCATCCCGGGTCGGAGAAGATGATCGGCTCGCGAGCGGCGAGGATGACGTCGCCGACCCGGCCGCGGACCTCCAGCGAGGCGTGCGGGCCGAGCCAGCCCTCGTCGAACAACCGCTCGCGGGTGAAGATCCAGCCCGCCGAGGCGTAGCGGTCCTCGCACGCCTGAGCCAGGTCGCGCGCCGCGCCGTGCCGCGCGTACAAGGTGCGGAAACGCCCCTCACCGCCGTAGACGTCCACCATGGCGGCGACCGCGTCCAGCGCGATGGCCTTCCCGGCGTCGACATGGACTTGGCCGTGGTCGGCAGTGACCGCCAGCGCCCAGCTCGCCGGCAACGCATCGAGCAGCTCGTCGACCAACCGGTCGACGGCGGCCAGCTCTGCGGGCACGAAGGCGTTGCGCAGCCCGAACTCGTGCGCGACCTTGTCGATCCCGTCGTAGTAGGCATAGATGAACCTGTGCTTGTCCGACGCCAGCCCCCGGCAGTGCTCGACAAGCGTCGCGGTGGTCTTCCAGCCGATCAGCGTGCCGGTGCGCAGGTGCGCCAGCGTGAAGCCGCTGTTGCGGAACTCGGCGCGGGTCACGACGGGCACCGTGCGGCCGAGGAACGGCGGAACGGGCTGGGTGGCCGCCGGATCGGGGCCCTTCTTGTCCCAGCGCAACACGTTGAGCGGCTCGCCGCCAACGCGGATGCGGTAACCGGTCAAGCCGTGCTCGGCGGGGGCCGCACCGGTCGCCAGGGAGGTCAGCCCAGCAGCCGTCGTCGACGGGACCACGGTGGTGATCGGCCCTCCAGCCATGGCGGTCAAGGTTGGCAGGCGCGCGGCCTGGTGCTGCAGCATCGCCCACCCCAGCCCGTCCAGGACCAGCAGCACGACACCGCTGGCGCCGGCCAGCGGTTCGGGCAGCCACTGTCGGTGTTGCCGGTCCAGCAGGGCCGGCATGACCGCACCGGTCCACGCGCCCGCGTAGTCGGGGAAGACCGGATCAGCCAACGCCGAGTCCGTATTCGAGGTGTCGTCGAGCAGCGCGCTCATCCCGGCTTCTCCATCCACCGATAACCCAGCCCCGGCTCCGTGCGAATCATGCGGGACCGGGTCGCGCTGTCACCCAGCTTGCGCCGCAGCTGGGCGATGTAGACGCGCAGGTAATGGCTCTCCGTGCCGTAGGTCTCCCCCCACACCCGCTTGAGCAGCTCTGCGTGAGTGAGCAGCATCCCCGGGTTGCCGACGAGCTCCAGCAGCAGCCGCAGTTCGGTGGGGGTGAGCCGCACCATCTCACCCCGCCGCCGGACGACCCGTTTGGTCTGGTCGATCTCGACGTCACCGACGACGACCAGCCGCGGGCCTTCCGGAGGCGCCTTGGTGCGCCGCATCACCGCGCGGATGCGGGCGAGCAGCTCGGCGGCGTGAAACGGCTTCATGACGTAGTCGTCGGCGCCCGCGTCCAGCGCCCGCACCCTGTCGGCCAGGGGCCGGCGCCCCGACAGCACCACGATCGGAACGTTGCGCGCCTTGCGCAGTCGCGCCAGCAAGGTGACCCCGTCGGTGTCTGGCAGTACGAGGTCCAGCAGCACGACATCGACCTGCCCCGCGTCGTTCACCGCCGTAGCCTCCGCCCCTGTCGCGGCCTCGGTCACCGCGAAGCCATTGCCGCCCAAGACCGTGCGCAACGCGGCGCGGACTGCGGGTTCTTCTTCAACGATCAAGACCCGGACCGGCTGTGCGGGGCCTCCGGACAGGGTCACCTATCAGCCCTACCCATCAGCTGCCCTGTGCCACCATTGCCCACCCTCCTGCATCGTTCGCTCGTCGGCCATCAGCAGTCCACCGGCAGATGGGCAGCGGTTCAACGAGGACCGCTACACCGGTGATCGTGCGACATGCGACCAAGGAGCTGGCGGTGCGCCGGATCCTAGCGGTGCTGGTGGTCTCGGCAGTCCTGGGCGTGGCCGGTGCTCACGTCGCGGCGAGCGGTTACGCACCCCACAGCGCGGCCAGACCAGCAGGTCTGAGCGC
>JALZLF010000097.1 GCA_030858865.1 Actinomycetota bacterium
GTCCAGTCCCCGGGCGCGCAGCACCAACCGCGCGGCAGCACGCGCCAGGCGCCCGTTGCCCGCCTCGAACGGCTGCCACTCCAGCAACCGCTCGTGCACGACTCCAGCGACCACCAGCGTCGGCAAGCCGGCGCTGCCGGGCGAGCCGGTGGCGCCCAACCACTCGACCAGCCCGTCAAGCAGGCGCGGCACGGCCCGCGGGTCCGGGGTGTTGAAGATGACCCGGCCCTGCGCCCCGTCGTGCACGGCCTGGATGCTCCGGCGAGGTCGCCCGACGACCTGCGGAGCGACCAGCCCCTGACAGATCAGCCCGTGCAGTGTCGTCAGCACCGTCAGGGGGGCTTGGAACAGCTGCGCCGCCAACTCGGCTTCGGCGTCGTAGCACGCCAACAGGTTGGCGTACTCGACCGCGGCCACCTGCTGGGTCGGCATCGCGTCCAGCTTGAGCGCCGTCGCCCAGCCTCCCGCGCGTTCCTCGGCCTCTCCGGTTAGCGTCTGACCGGCCCGGGGTCCGCCGGCTGGCCAGGTCCACATGCCAGCGTCGACGGCGCCGGCCGTGGCGTCGTCCAGGGGGCTGGCGTCCAGCCGCGCCGACAGGCGAGCGGTGTCCCGCTTCGCGCGCAGGGCTTCGGCCGCAAGGCTGTCGGGCGGTGCGACGGCGATGCGCGCCGCCGTGGCCGCGGCCTCGTCGACCAACCCGACGAGGTGATCGCTGTAGGAGAAGCGGACTTCCATCAACGCCACTGCAGGCGCAGGCGGCCGCCCGTGAGCCGCTCGAGCGCTTTGCGCTCGTGGCGGCGGCCCATCACCCAACCGCCAGCCGCCCCCCCCAAGGTCAGCGCGCCGGCGGCCGACACCTTGGCCACCTGCTTGGCCTGACGGTTGAACTCCACCACCGGCCAGCCGCGCCGGTGCGCCACCGCGGTCATGGAGCGATCGGGGTTCACCGCGACCGGGTGGCCGACGATCAGCATCATTGGCAGGTCGCTGGCGGAGTCGGAATAGGCGTAGCACTTGGCCAGGTCGTAGCCGCGGTCGGCTGCCAGCTTGCGGATGTGCTCGGCCTTGCCTTCGCCGTAGCAGAAGGGGGCGGCCAGGCGGCCGGTGTAGACGCCGTCGACGATCTCGCTCTCGGTGCCCAGACCCCCGGCGATCTCCAGCGCCCGCGCCAGCTCGCCGACGATCTCCAGGGGGCTGGCCGAGATGATGTAGACGTCACGGCCAGCCTCGGAGTGGATGTCCAGCAGCGTCTGCGCCTCAGCCCGGATCCGAGGCAGCAGCTCCTCCACAACCGCCGGCGACAGCCGCCGCAGCACCTCGGCGGGCGTGCCGGCGACGCTTTCCAGAAGGTGATCTCGCATGGCCGCGGACTTCTCGTCGGAGGCACCGAACACGCGAAAGACGACGCCCGACGCGCCGTCGCCGAGCAGGCGGCCAAGCGGGCGCAGGCCGGCGCGGTAGCACGCCTTGCCGAAGTAGTAGGCACTGCTGCCCGACATCAGCGTGCGGTCGAGGTCAAAGAACGCGGCGGAGTCCGTCATCCCAGCCCAGTATGGCCAGCCCGGTCCAGACCGTCGACCCTCGCCACCCCGCTCGCGCCGCCGGCCACTGGAGGTCAGGCCAGGTCAGCAAAGGTCAGGTCCGGTCGCGCCGGGGCAACCGCTGGCCGTCATTGCGCTGCACATCGACGACCTCGACGTCGATCGGTTCGTCGGCGCGGCCACGAGGCGGAGGCCGCACACCGCCGCGCCGAGCGCCGAACGAGCTCAGCGAAAGCCATCCCCGAGCGCGGCTGCGCAGCAGGCGGTTGGCCACCGCCCTGGTGGGCGGCAGCACCAGCAGCAGGCCAACCGCGTCGGTGACGAAGCCGGGGGTCAGCAGCAGCGTCCCACCCACGAGGACCAGGGCGCCGTCCACGACCTCCTTGGCGGGAATGCGCGCCTGCTGCAGCGCCGTGGTGAAGTTGCGCCAAGCGGCCCTGCCCTCGCGGCGGACCAGCCAGGCGCCGGCCACCGACATCACGAGCAGAAGCACCAACGTCGGCACCAACCCGATCAGGTCGCCGATCTGGACGATGACGAACAGCTCGACGATCGGGACGACGACGAAGGCGAGGAGCAGCAGCGCCGGCACCTACGACGCCTTCTTCTTCCCCGACTTGGCCGCGCCCGCCTTGGGCTCGGCGTCGGCCTCGTCCTGCGACCCCGAGCTGCCGGCCGCGGCGCCGCCGCGCTTGCGAGCCGACTCCACCGACTGGCGCAGCGCCTCCATCAGGTCAACGACGGCGGCCGGCTCGCCGGCCTCCTCGACGACGGTGACCTCCTGGCCCTCGACCTTGGCCTGGACGGCAGCCATGACCTTCTCGCGGTACTCGTCGCTGTAGGCGGTCGGGTCGAAGTCCTCGGTGAGGTTCTCGATGAGCGTCTCGGCCATCTGCACCTCTTGCTTGCGCGGCTCCGGCAGCTCGTCGATGTCGAGGTCTTCAAGCGACAGCTGGCGGATCTCGTCGGGCCAGTACATGGTCTCCAGGACGAACAGGTCGTCGTGCAGGCGCAACGTGGCCAGGTGCTCCTTGTCCCGCATGGTGATCTTGCACACCGCGACGGTGTTGCGGTCATGCATCGCCCTTGACAGGAGCCCGTAGGCCTTGGCGCCGGCCGGGTCAGGGCCGAGGTAGTACGAGCGCTGGAAGTAAATGGGGTCGATCTGCTCCAGCGGGACGAACTGCAGGATGTCGATGGCCCGCGACGACGCCGGCTTCATCGCGTCGAGCTCGTCGGCGTCGAACACGACGTAGCGGTCGGGCTCGTACTCGTAACCCTTGACGATCGAGTCGAAGCCAACCTCCTCGCCGTCCGCCTTGGCTACGCGCTGGTAGCCGATCCGACTGTGGTCCGACGCGCGCAGCTGGTTGAACGACACCGACTTGTCCTCGGTGGCGGGGTACAGCCGCACGGGGATCGTGACCAGTCCGAAGGACAGTGAGCCCTTCCACAGCGTTCGCATCTCGACCTCCATGCCGGCGTGGGGAAGCCTACGGTACGGCCGCCAGCGTTGTGACGATGGTCTACCTCGCGGGGCGGCTGGTCAACCCGGCCCTGCGCGACCCGTCGCCAGCCCAACGGTGGGAAGATGGCCGACGATGAGCACCGCCGCGACCACGATCGACTTCCCCGAGGCACTGCCGTTGCGGCGGGAGGCCAAGGCGTGGTTCGTTGACGTCGACGGGATCGACGTCAAGGTGTCGAATCCCGACAAGCCCTACTGGGGTCCGGAGGGCTACACCAAGGCCGATCTGCTGGCGTACTGGTACAACGCCGGGCCTTGGGTCCTGCCCTACCTGCGAGACCGGCCGTTGACGCTCAAGCGGATGCCCGACGGGGCCGACGGGGCGTTCTTCTACGCCAAGCAGGCTCCACCTGGGACGCCGCCATGGATGCTAACCGCACCAGTGACGGGGCGGCGCAGCGGCAAGACCACCGAGTACCTGCTGGCCAGCAACCGCGCGAGCCTGGTGTTCACGGCCAACCTTGGCTGCATCGAACTGCATCCATGGCACAGCCGAGTCGATGACATCGGCCGGCCCGACTACGCGTTCTTCGACCTGGACCCGATGGGCGCGGCCACCTTCGACGACGTGCGCGACGTCGCACTGCTGGTGCGCACCGCCTTGGAGAACCTCGGCCTGCGTGGCTACCCGAGGACGTCCGGTGCCACCGGCATGCAGGTCTACGTTCCCGTGGACCGCCGTCACTCCGCCGGTCAGATCCGCGAGTGGGTCGGCCGGGTCTGCCGCCTGCTCAACCGCGCCGATCCGCAACGCACGACCATGGAATGGGTCGTACAGCGTCGTGGTGCGCAGGTGTTCTTGGACCACAACATGAACACCGAGGGCAAGAACATCGCCGCCACCTACTCCCCCCGCCCTGAGCGTTCGGCCCCGGTGGCAACCCCGCTGCGCTGGGAGGAGATCGCGGCCGGCATCGAGCCGGCCGACTTCACCATGGCCACGATCTTCCAGCGGTTGACCGAGGTCGGCGACCTGTTCGCCCCGGTGCTGGCCGGAGGCCAGGATCTGTCCACGGCGATGGGGGCCCTGGGGATGGATCCCACTCCGGAGCCCGATCCCGCCGCCCACGAGGTTGCCGCACCCACACCCGCCGCCGAGCGCCTTGCGACATACCGGGCCAAGCGCGACTTCGCGCGCACACCGGAGCCCCCGCCGCCAGCGGAATCACAGGGAAACCCGGACGACGCGCCGGACGAGGACGAGCGTCCACGGTTCGTCTTGCAACACCATCTGGCTCGCCGCCTGCACCACGACCTGCGCTTGGAGCGACACGGCACGGCGCCGTCGTGGGCCCTGCCCAAGGGTCTGCCCGACCGCAAAGGTGTGCGGCACCTGGCGGTGCAGACCGAGGACCATCCCGTCAGCTACATGTCGTTCAGCGGGGAGATCCCGGCCGGGGAGTACGGCGGTGGCCAGGTGCGCATCTGGGACGCCGGCGGCTACGACCTGCTGGAGTGGACCGACGACAAAGTCACCTTCCGCCTGCACGGTCGCCGCCACTCCGGCGAGTACCACCTGTTTCGCACCGGCCGCGACGGCGACACCAAGCAATGGCTGGTCATCCGGGCCGACGACGCGCTCACCGACGTGCCGCCCGACCCGCCTTCCCTTTCGCCGATGCTGGCCAGCGACGGTGGCCGTGCCTTCGACGACCCCGACTGGCTGTTCGAGATCAAGTGGGACGGCGTGCGCGCGATCGCCACGGTCCGGCGCCCCGGCGCCGGGGACGCCGCCGGCACCCGGCTGGTCAGCCGCCAGGGCAACGACATCACCCCCGCCTACCCGGAGCTCGCGCCGCTGTGGGAACGGGTGCTGGCCCGCAACGCCGTCCTCGACGGCGAGATCGTTGCGTTGGACGGCGCCGGCCGGCCGTCCTTCCAACGCTTACAACGGCGGATGCACCTACGCGACACCGTCGGGGTCGCTCGCGCCGCCGAGCGTTCCCCGGTCCGTTACATGGTCTTCGACCTGCTCGCGGCCGACGGGCAGGCGCTGACCGGCCGGCCGTTGCGGGACCGTCTTGCGCTGCTCGACGAGATCCTCGTGCCCGGCGGTCCCTTCGTTCGCAGCGTCGCCGTGCCCTCGGACGGCAAGGCGCTGTTCGCGGCCGCACGGCAGCAGGGGTTGGAGGGACTGATCGCCAAACGGTCGGCGTCGCTGTACCGGCCGGGGAAACGAACCCGCGACTGGCTCAAGTTCAAGGTTCGCCGCCGCGCACAGGTGGTCATCGGCGGCTGGCTGCCAGGCAAGGAGGGCCGCAGCGGCCGGCTGGGCGCCCTGCTGCTCGGGCTGTACGACGGCGCGGTGCTGCAGTTCGTCGGCCGCGCGGGTACGGGCTTCGACGACGCTGAGCTCACCCGTCTGGAGGGCCTGCTGGCCGACCTCGCGCGCGACGACTCACCGTTCGGCCCCAGCGCAGAGATCCCTCGTCAGGCGCGCTACGTCGATCCGATTCTGGTGTGCAGCGTCGAATACGTCGAGCGCACCGAGGTGGGGCTGCTGCGCCACCCCTCCTACAAAGGGCTGGTCGCCGACGCCGCCGCTGGGCAGTGCACCCTGCGGGAACTGGAGAGCTGACTGGCGGCCACCGCGATGCTCCCGCCACCGGGATCTGTATCAGCGCTGT
Organism: Actinomycetota bacterium; assembly: GCA_030858865.1. Classification (GTDB taxonomy): domain Bacteria; phylum Actinomycetota; class Nitriliruptoria; order Euzebyales; family Egibacteraceae; genus JACCTL01. Next base: position 5,697 of record JALZLF010000097.1, read on the forward strand.
GGTTTGGCGTTCGTCGGGGGCTTGTCGCGCAGCGACTTCGAGCCCTGGTCGTCCAGTGACCGGAAGCGCAGGACCGTGAAGGCCTCGGCGAACCCGACGCCGGACTCGGCCCCGCGCTGAGAGGCCATCTGTTCGATTCTGGGCGCGGGGTCCCACCCCGACAGCTGTGACTCGTGGCAGCGTAGCGCCGCGAGCTTTCGCTGCATCGTCTCGGTGATGTCGACCAGATCGACGCCGTCGCCGAATCCCATCAGCCACAGCTCGGCGACGTCCCACGGCTCCAACCCCTCGTCGATCAGGGTGGTGTCCCACAGCCGTGTCGACGCGGCGGGGTTGATCGCGTGCAGCACCAGGTCTCCCACGGCGCGGTGGTCGGGGTGGTTGATGTAACCCCACGACGACCAGCGGACGTTTGGGTTCAGCGTCAGAACCACTTCGGGGCGGTGATGGCGAATCGCCGCCGCAACCGCACGCCTGGCTTGGATCGAGGGCTCCAGGTAGCCGTCGGCGTAGTCCAGGAACGTCACGTCGTCGACACCGAGCTGCGCGCAGGCGGCACGCTGCTCGGCCTGGCGGAGGCCCACCAGCCGCTCGCGCGTCATCGCGGGATCGGCTGACCCGCTGGCGCCGTCGGTCACGACCAGGTAGCGCACGTCGGTGCCCATCGCCACCCACCTCGCGATGGTGCCCGCGCCGCCGAACTCGGCGTCGTCCGGGTGCGCGACGACCACCAGCGCGCGGCTGAACGGACGCAACGGCTCCCACACGCTGACACCGGGCCTGTCGCTGTCGCTCACCGGCGGGAGCCTAGTGGCAAGCACAAGCGCCTACCGCGCCGCCTCCACTTCGTCGCGAGCTTCCAGGCGGTAGCCCATGCCTCGAACCGTGGCGATGCGACCCTGCCCGAACTTGCGGCGCAGGTAGCCGACGTACACGTCGACGACGTTGGAGCCGGGGTCGTAGTCGTAGCCCCAGACATGCGACAGCAGCTGCTCGCGGGACAGGACCTGGCCGGCATGGCGCATCAGTGTCTCGGCCAGGGTGAACTCGCGCGCGGTCAGTTCGACATCGCGGTCACCGACGCGGACGCGGCGCGTGCGCAAGTCCAGCGACAGGTCGCCAACGCGCAGCACCGTCTCCTCAGGGGCGGCCTCGCCGCGGAGGCGGACCCGTACACGGGCGAGCAGCTCCTCGAAGCGGAACGGCTTGGTGACGTAGTCGTCGGCTCCGCCGTCCAGGCCGGCGACCGTGTCGTCAACGCCGTCGCGGGCGGTGAGGATCACCACGGGCATCCTGCTGCCTCCGCGCCGCAGCTCCCGCAGGACGCTGAAGCCGTCTTTGCCCGGCAGGCCGATGTCGAGCACCAGCAGGTCGAACTCGCCGGAACGGGCCATGAACAACGCCGTGGTTCCCTCTCCGGCGACGCTCGTGGTGAAGCCGTTGGCCTTCAGGCCCTTCTCCAAGAAGGATGCGATTCGTGGCTCGTCCTCGGCGATGAGAATGCGGTTCATCACTCCTCCACGGGTGGGGGGTCGACAGGGATGACGACCGTGAAGGTCGCGCCTTCGCCAGGTGCGCTGGCGAGCTCGACACGACCATGGTGCGCCTCGGCGATGGCCCGCACGATCGACAGGCCGAGGCCGGCGCCTTCCGACACGCGCGGATTCGCCGCCGACCGCGCGAAGCGGTCGAAGATGCGGTCACGGTCCGCCGCTGGCACCCCGTCACCGGTGTCGCGCACCCACAAGCGCGCCTCGCCGTAACGGACTTCCGACCCCAAAGCGATGGTGTCACCGGCCTCGGTGTGCTGGGTCGCGTTCTGCGCCAGCTGCATGACCGCTTGCGTCAGGCGCTGCCGGTCGGCGACGACCAACCCTTCGCCGCGGGTCTCCTGCTTCCAGTTGCGAGCTCCCAACGTCGAGGCCTTGGCGTACAGATCGTCAGTGAGCACACCGAGGTCGACGGTCTCGGTGTGCAAGAAATCGTGTCGCTCCGCCTTGGCCAGCATCAACAGGTCGTCGACCATCCGGCTCATCCGGTCGAGCTCGTCGGTCACGATCGCCACGGTCTCGTCGCGCTCGTCCGGGTCGTCACCGAGCAGCTCGAGGTGGCCTCGCACGATGGTGATGGGCGTCCGCAGCTCGTGGCCGGCGTCGACGATGAAGTGTCGCTGGGTGGCGAACGCTTCTGCAGGCGCTCGAGCATGTCGTTGAAGGTGGCCGACAGCCGGGAGACCTCGTCGTCGCCGTTGACCGGGATGCGTTTGGACAGGTCGGTCTCCGAGATCGAGCGAGCCGTGTCGGTGACCAGCCGTACCGGTGCGAGGATGCGCCCCGCCGCGACCCATGCACCCAGGGAGGCGAGCAGCAAACGTAGCGAAACCGACGGAGACGAAGACGCGAACGACCTCGTCGACCTCGCGCAGCTGCAGGTCACGAAACTGCGCGACCACGAAGACGCCGCGCTCGTCGCGTCGGGCCTGTGATTGGCTGGCCCGCACGGGCATCGCCGCGTAGTCGACGCGACCAACCTCGCTGGTCACCGAGCCACGCGTGGGCTGGGTGATGGCGGCCAGCCTGCGCATCAGCGCCCTGTCGAGGTGCAGCGGCGCCGCAGCCTGCCGAGCGCTGCGCTGGAAGCCTCGCCCTCCCACGAAGGTCAGCATGGTCTCGTCGGCCGACGGGATGTTGCGGCTGATGAACACCTCCAGCAGCCGTGCGACCGAGCCGAAGGGCTCGCCGGTGGCAGGGTCGCTACCTTCCCGCACCAGCGTTCGCAGCTCGGCAACCTCCTGAACGAGCTCGTCGTTGACCCGCTCGTCCAGCCGGACCACAAGCACCTGGCGAACCATGACCAGTGAGATGAGCAGCGCCAACCGATCAGACCGATGTACCAGACGAGGATTCGAGTCCGGGCAGTGGACAGCGACCGGCGCCAACGCGACAGCAGGGGCTGGCCGCTCGGCGCGGGGACCAGCGGCTCAGTCGTCGTCGCCGCCGCTGTCGTCATCGCCTCCACTGTCGTCGTCATCGTCGTCGTCCCCGCCGCCGTCATCGTCGTCGTCGTCCCCGCCGTCGTCATCGTCCCTTCCCGGCAGAGGGGCTACCTCGGGGGAAGGCGCGGGGGCGGGGGCGGGAGCGGGATCCTGTGCTGGCCCGGGATCTGAGGGTGCACGGCCGTCGCCGCTGCTGTCGCCACCACCACGCGCGCGCGGCGGCTTCTCGTCGGCTTCTGGTGTGCGCTTTGGACGCTCGCGCGACCGCGGGTCGTCGCCGCGGGAGTTACCGCCAACGGGTGACCGGGTCGTCTCGGACTCGCCGAGGTCGACGCTGATCGGCGGACCGAGCGAAGGCGGTTGGACACGTCCGGCCGTCGACAGCAAGGCGCCGACGACGACCCCGACCAGCAGGGCAGCAAGCAGGACGGGTCCCACGGTGGCTTTCATCGACACCCCAAGGGTCCGGGCGGCAGATGACCGGCACATGAGCGCCGCGTGAGAAGGCTCTTATGAAGTGCGGCGTTACGATGGCCTTCTGTAGCGAAGCGACAGGACAAGACCATGTCCTCATGCAGCGAAGCGGTAGGACACTAGATGTCCTCATGCAGCGAAGCGGTAGGACACTAGATCGTGGCTGCGGCACCCGTGATCGCCCCGGAGCGCACCTCGGACCCGTCCGAGATCGACGAGCGCGACCGGCCATGGAGCGTGATGGTATGGAACGACCCGGTCACGCTGATGTCCTACGTCGTGTTCGTGCTGCGCAAGCTGTTCAACCACGACGAGGCGACGGCCACCAAGCTCATGTTGCGGGTCCACAACGAAGGGCGAGCGGTTGTGGCCAGCGGCACCAGGGAGAAGTCCGAGGCCGACGTCGCCCGCCTGCATGCCCACGGGCTGCAGGCCACCTTGTCGCAGGACTGAGCTGGTGCTGACCCACGGAGTGCGTCGCCTGCCCGACGGCCGCGTCCGCGTGCGGCTCGCTACGCGCGAACGTGAGCTGCTGCGGTCCCTGCCGGCACAGCTGGGACCGGTGCTGTCGGGCGAGCAGGAAGTCGGCGATTCGGCGCAGCGGCTGTTTCCCCCCGGCTACGACGACGTCGTCGACGAGATGGAGTACCGCGAGCTCGTCGGCGACTCGCTGACCCAGGAGCGGCTGGCGGCGTTGGACCGCCTTTCGCGCAGCGTGGCCGCAGGCAGCACACGGCGTCTGGTGTGGACGGTCGATCTTGACGCCGAGGGCGCAGCGGCGTGGCTGTCGGCGGTCAACGACGCGCGGCTGATCGTGGGTTGCACGCTGGGCATCACGCAGGAGTCAGCCTGGGAGTCCGGTCCAGACCCCGACAATCCGACCAGTGTCGTGATGTTCTGGCTGGGATGGTTGCAAGAAGAGCTGGTCGCCGCACTGATGGAAACGCTGTAGGACACGGGAGGCAAGGACGAGTGCCACAGCCCCACACCCGCCTGAGCGCCCAGGAGCGGCGGTCCCAGCTGCTGGACGTCGCCGGTGGGCTGTTCGCCGAGCTCGGCTTCCACGGGCTGTCGATGGGGCGGCTCGCCGAGGCCGCCGGGGTCAGCAAACCCGTCGTATACCAGCACTTCGCCTCCAAGCGGATGCTGTACCTGACGTTGGTGGAGGACGCCACCACCGAGCTGGACTTCCGGGTGACGCAAGCCCTCACGGGCACCAGCGACAACCGGGCCAGGGTCGAGGGCGCCATCTCGGCCTACTTCGACTTTGTGGAGGACCGCCGCTTTCGGCTGCTGTTCGCCACCGCCGAGCTCAACGATCCCGAGGTGCGCGACATCGTGGAGCGCACCATGGCCGGCGTCGCCTCGGCCGTCGGCCGTCTGATCGCTGCCGACGCTGGGCTGTCCAAGTCATCTGCCAATTTTCTGGCCGCAGGGGTGAGCGCCCTGGCCGTGGAGGGCGCTAGCTGGTGGCTGCAGCACGACGACCTCGACAAGGACGAGGCCGCCCGGCTGCTGTCCCGCCTGGTGTGGCGCGGCCTCGGCGCGTTCGGCCCACCTGACTGACGGCGGCGCGGCGGCCGGTCTCGGCCCACGAGGCCTCGTCCAGCAGGCCACTGGCCTCCGACGGCTCCTGGTAGGTGGTACCGACCATGAGCTGCATCGCCCCTCATCGTCCCAGCCGTGCACGTGCAGTCCCTGGTCGAGCAACGCGTTGGCGACTGCGCGCATCTGCACCTTGGTGCTGATGAGCCGCAGTTTGTCGTCATCCTGTGGGTGCCGCCACCGGTATAGCCCGCCTGGATCACCCGTCGCTCGACGTAGACGGCCCAGCCCTCGGCGAACGCCGAGTTCCACAACGCCCGGCGGGTCCCCAGTCGTCCAGCTCGGCGTCGCGGCGGTGATCGCCAAGACCCTGTCCTCATGTAGCGAAGCGGTAGGACACAAGAGCCTGGTACCCTGGCCCTACCAGATGATCGAAGACCTTACCCCTGCCGAGGTCGACCAGCGCCTTCGCTCCACCTCCCCACCGTTGCTCATTGACGTGCGCGAGGACTGGGAGCGACAGGTCGCGGCGATCCCCGGCTCGCTGCACATCCCGATGGGGGAGGTACCCGCAAGGGTCGCTGAGCTGCCGACTGACCGCGATGTGGTGCTGTACTGCCATTCCGGCACCCGCAGCCTGCAGGTCGCGCAGTGGCTAGCCGCTCAGGGCTTCGACCACCTGGTCAACATGAACGGCGGCATCGACGAGTGGTCCTCAACCGTGGACCCTGCGGTGCCAACCTACTGAAAGTTCTGTTTTGACCGACATCGCAACGACGTCCTTCGCGGACTTCGGCGTCGATGAGCAGCTGTGCTCCGCGCTCGCCGTCGCCGGCATCACCACCCCCTTTCCCATCCAGGAGCTCACCCTCGGCATGGCCCTTTCGGGCGCCGACCTCATCGGCCAGGCCCGCACGGGGACCGGCAAGACGCTCGCGTTCGGCATCCCACTCCTCCAGCGGGTGTCGCGCGACGACATCCGCACGCAGGCGCTGGTCATCGTGCCGACGCGTGAGCTGTGCCTGCAGGTCCGCAACGACCTAGACCAAGCCGGCGCCCACAAGGGCGTCACCGTGGTCGCGGCCTATGGCGGGCGAGCGATCGAGCCGCAGGTCGAGGCCATCGCCAAGGGCGCGCCCATCGTCGTCGGCACGCCAGGTCGTCTGCTCGACCTGCTACGCCGGGGCACGCTGACGCTGTCAACGGTGACCGCGCTCGTGCTCGACGAGGCCGACGAGATGCTCGATCTGGGTTTCCTGCCCGACGTCGAGCAGCTGATCCAGGCCACCGCCGACCAGCGCCAGACGATGCTGTTCTCGGCCACGATGCCCTCCGCGGTCGTGGCCCTCGCTCGTCGCTACATGAGCAAGCCGACCTTCCTGCGCGCCGATGTCGAAGAGGTGCGCATCGCCCCCGAAACGGTGCAGCACTTCTTCTCCTGTCACCGCATGGACAAGCCGGCTGTCCTGGCCCGAATCCTGCAGACCCCCGGTCGTGACCGGTGTCTGGTATTCAGCCGCACCAAGCGGATGGCTGACATCCTCGCCGAGGAGCTGCGCCAGCGGGGCATCAACGCCGCACCGATCCACTCCGATCTTCGCCAGGACGCGCGCGAGCGAGCGCTCGCCCGGTTTCGCAACGGCACCACCGACGTCCTGGTGGCGACCGAGGTCGCCGCGCGAGGACTGGACATCTCCGATGTCAGCCACGTCGTCAACTACGACTGTCCCGATGACGAGAAGATGTATCTGCACCGCATCGGTAGAACGGGCCGCGCCGGCGCCGCGGGCGTCGCGATCACGCTGGCCGTATGGAATGAGCTGGCCCGCCTTGAGATGATCAAGAAGGCGCTGGGCGTCGAGACCGAAACCCACGAGGTCTTCTCGACGTCACCGGTACTCGACGAGCTGTTCGACCTGCCGGCGCGCGTGCGGACCAACCACGCGGCCGCCGCGGCCGCCCAGACCACCGACGAGCCAGCGCCAGCTGCGCGCAAGGCGGCGCCGCGGCGCGGCTCGCGCGGCCGTACTCCCAGCCGGTCAACCGAGGACAAGACCGCCCAGCCGGCGGCAACCGCCGCGAC
>JALZLF010000102.1 GCA_030858865.1 Actinomycetota bacterium
GGGCTGCGCAACGCCGCCTTGCTGACCGCGGCCGTCCACGGCGCCCAGGCTGCCGCGGTGGTGGCGGGCGCGCCCCTGGGGGTGCTGTCCGGCCTCGCCGCGGCGCAGGGTGTGTCATCCGCGGCGCTGTCGGGTGGGTACCGGGCGCTGCTGGTGTCGGTCGTCTCCGCCTCGCAGCTGCCGCAGGCCAACACGCTGGAGGCAGTGCTGATCGAGATCGCCTTCGTCGCCGGTCCCAGCCTCGCCGGCATCCTCGCGCTGGGTGGGACCGGTGGGTGTTCTGCTGGAGTCGGCCCTGCCGGCCCGCTCGGCCGGAATCGGCCAGAGCATCACCGGTCAGCTGCTGGGCGACGTTGGCGCGCAGGCGCTGCTCGCGGGTGCCGCGGTCGTTCCGATCGCGGCCGGCGTTGCGATCACCGCTGTGGTTTTGCGCCGACGGAAATCGGGCGCCGCCCGTCCTGTGCTCACAGCCGGGCGATGAGCCTCAGTCGCGCAGATCGCCAGTGGGCACCGCCAGGTGGTAGCCGAGCCGGCGCAGCTCGGCGGCCCCTTCGGGAGCGGTCACGCCAACCCGGCGAGCGAAGCCGGGCCCGTGCGGCCGCACAACGCCCTCGAAGGACAGCCGCTGTCCCGACTTGACGCGCATGGTGGATTCAGGCCGGCGGGCCAGCTGCACCCACACTCGCGCGCCATCCGAGGTGGCGCCGGCCCAGAACCCCTCGTCGGCAGCGACCGACCGGACGATCATCCGGTCGCCGCGAACCGTGCAGCCGGCCAGACGCCGCGCTTCGGCATGGTCCATTCCGGCCAGCAGACGGTTGTCCAACAGCACCGGCTCCCGCGAGGCCGAGTCCTGCGACGCGGCGCAGCCGATTGGGCCGGATGCCCACGGACCAGGCCGCGAACAGACTCCCAGGCCGAGGAAACAGGGCGGTGGCCGGGATCCGACGGCGCAGCAGCGCCTCGCTGAGGCCGGCACACGCCGCGCAGGTCAGGAGCTGAGCGACCTCGACCTGCTGGGCTTCGCCACCCTCGACTGCCGGGTGCGCCACCGCAGCGGCGACTGGCTGCGAATGGCCTCGACGATGACGAGTCACCAGGGGTCCATCGTCCTACTGTGTGAGGTTCTGCACCGGAAGTGACGTGGGGGCTTCGGCGCGAGTCTGCGGGGTCAGGGCGCCGGCGGCTGCCAGCCCGGGGGCGCCAGCTCGAAGCCGTCCAACTCGAAGGCTGGCGAGACGGTGGCGCCGACCAGCGTGAACTCGCCAAGGGTTGCCGCCGTCTGCCAGGCGCCCGCCGGCACGATGGCCTGGGGGCGCTGTTGCGCGCCGACGTCTGGTCCCAGGACGACGGTGCGAGGCGGCGTCGACGTCGCGGCCACCTGCAGCTGCAGTGGCTGGCCGGCGTAGAAGTGCCAGATCTCGGTGGCGTCTACCCGATGCCAGCGCGACACCTCGCCGCGCCGCAGCAGGAAGTAGATGGCACTGCCGGCGCCACGACCGCCACCGCTGGGCCGGCGCCAAGTCTCGGCGTACCAACCGCCCTCGGGGTGCGGCGACAGCCCGAGCTGGGCGATGAGGCGCTGCGCGGCGCTGTCGCGTCTCACGGACGCTCTCCCAGCTCCGCGGGGGTGATGAGCCGCATGCCCCGGCAGTCGTGACACTCCAGCTCGAGGGTGGCGTGGTCGATGCCGAAGCGCTCGCCAAGCATCGCCTTGAGCTGGTCGCCGAGCAGCTGGGCCTCGTGCAGCGTCTCGACGTGCTCGGCCACGACGTGCGCCGACAGCGCCACCGACCCGGATGACAGCCGCCACACGTGCAGATGGTGCACGCGATCCACAGCGGACGCCTCGTGCAGTGCCGCGGCCACCCGTGCGGGGTCCAGATCTCGCGGCGTGCCCTCCAGCAGGATCTGCAGCACGTCGCGTAGCAGCGTCCACACCGAGCCCACGATCAGCACAGCGATCAGCAGCGAGACCAGCGGATCGACCCACGTCGCGCCGACCGCCACGACGACGACACCCGCCACGATGGCCCCGACACTGCCGGCCGCGTCTGCCAGCAGGTGCAGCATCGCCGAGCGCATGTTGGGGCTGTCGCGACGCTCCCGCGCCAGCAACCACGCCGCCAGCAGGTTGACCGCCAACCCCACGCTGGCCACGGCCAGCAGGCCGCCCCCCTCGACGTTCTGGGGCGCGCCGATCCGGCGGAGAGCCTCCACGGTCACCAGCCCGGCGATCACCAGCAGCGCGGCGGCGTTGGCCAGCGCCGCCAGGATCTCGGCGCGCTGCAGCCCGTAGGAGTGGCTGGCCGAGATCGGCCGCGCCGCAAGGTGGAAGGCCAGCAGGCTCAGGCCCAGGGCGGCGACGTCGGTGAGCATGTGGCCGGCATCGGCCAGCAGCGCGAGCGAACCGAAGGTCAGGCCGCCGACGACCTCGACGACCATGAACCCGGCATTGAGGCCCAGCGCCGTCCGCAGCGCCCGGCGCTGCCCGGGTGTGCCCGAACCGGGCGGATGCGGGTGCCGGTGTTGGCTCACACCCACCAGTGTGCGTCGCCGGCCGTGGCAGGGGCGTTCTTCAGCTGCGCAACGGCAGTTCGACCGCATGCTCGAGGCCGTCGAGGACGCGCACCCGCACCTTGCAGTCCTGCAGGAAACGGCGGGTGGCCTCCCAGCCCTCGTAGCGCCCGCCGGCGGCGACGACCTCGGTGATGCCGGAGTTGGCGATCAGCTTGGCGCACGAGAAGCACGGCGCCGCGCTGCTGTACAGCGTCGAGCCGTCGCGGTCCCCGTGATCGGCGAACAGCAGCGCGTTTGCTTCGGCGTGGATCGCCACGCAGTCGTCGTAGACATCCCCGCCCACCAGCGGGCGCTGCTCACCTGCCCTCAGCTCGCCAAACGACATGCCCGGCTGGGTCAAGGCGCGCGGGCAGGCACCGGCGTCGCAGTGGCCGTAGCCGGCCGGGGGGCCGTTGTAGCCGGTGGAGCGGATGTGGCGGCCCTGCACGATGACGGCGCCGACCTTGCGTCGGCTGCAGTTGGAGCGGGTGGCCGCCTGGGACGCCAGCGCCAGGAAGTACTCGTCCCACGACTGGCGGCTGGTTGGCACGGTGGCGGTCTCCGGGCTCGGGCGGTCAACGCGGGTGGCGTGCAGACGGTACCGGGCGATGCAAGTCCGACTTGACGCACAATTATGAGCCAGCCGGCGCTGTCCCAGCATTTGAGGGTGCTGCGCGCCAACCGGGCAGCCATCGCCAGGCTCACCCCGGTGGCGATGAAGCAGACGCTGAGCGCGGCTGCGGCCTGGCCGGTGTTCTCGGCCGTTGCCGTCGAGCGCGGGTTTCTGCGAGCATCCGGCGGCGTGCTGCTGGCTGAGGTGGTGGACGTCTGGAGCGTGGTGTCGGCCACGCGCAGCAGACGGGAGAAGGTCGCCCGCCTCGCGGAGTGCCTGGCGCGCATGGACGCCGACGAGGTCGCCATCGGCGCGGTGTACCTGGCCGGCTCGGTGCGCCAGGAGCGCCTGGGCGTGGGCTGGCGGACGGTGGTCGACGTGGCCGTCGGGCCTGCCGCAGCGCCAACCCTGCGCCTGCGGGATGTCGACGTCGTCCTCGACGATATCGCCGCCGCCGCCGGACCCGGTTCACAGTCGACCCGCCGTAAGGCGCTGGAGGGTGTGTTCGGGGCCGCGACGGCCGACGAGCAGCGCTTCCTGCAAGGGCTGATCCTCGGCGAGCTGCGCCAGGGTGCGCTCGCCGGCGTCGCCGCGCAGGCGATCGCGGCCGCGTGGCAGGTGCCCGAGGCTGACGTCCGCCGCGCGCTGATGCTGCACGCCGACATCGGGGCGGTGGCCAGAGCGGCCAGGGCGGGTGGCGGGGACGCCCTTCGCGCCTTCCGCCTCACGCTGTTCCGCCCGCTGTCGCCCATGCTGGCCCAGACCAGCGCCACGGTCGGTGACGCGCTGGCGGGCCTTGTGGCTGCCGCCGTCGACGACAAGATCGACGGGGCGCGCGTTCAGGTTCACCGCCTCGGCGACGAGGTGCGCGTCTACACCCGCAGCCTGCGCGACGTCACCGCGCGCTCGACCGAGGTCGTCGCGGTCGCCGCCGCGCTGGACGTCGGGTCGATCGTGCTCGACGGCGAGGTGGTCGCTCTGCGCGACGACGGCCGGCCGCACCCGTTCCAGGACACGATGAGCCGGTTCGGCACCGATCTCCAGCGCGCCGGGCGGCAGCCGGCGTTGACCCCGTTCTTCTTCGACTGCCTGCATCTTGACGGCAGCGACCTGCTCGACGCGCCGACGTCGCAGCGGATCGCCGCGCTGGAACGCGTCGTGCCCGCCGAGCACCTGGTGGCCCGCCGGATCGTCAACGAGGTGGACGCCGCCGAGGCGGTGCTGGCCGACGCGCTGGGGCGCGGCCACGAGGGGGTGATGGTCAAGGCGCTCGACGCGCCGTACGAGGCCGGCCGGCGCGGCGCCGCGTGGCGCAAGGTCAAACCCGCGCACACCCTGGACCTGGTGGTGCTGGCCGTGGAGTGGGGTTCGGGACGCCGCCACAGCTGGCTGTCCAACCTGCACCTCGGCGCGCGTAACGCCGACGGCGGGTTCGTGATGCTCGGCAAGACCTTCAAGGGCATGACCGACACCATGCTGACCTGGCAGACGCAGCGCCTGCTGGAGCTGGAGACCCACCGCGACGGCCACATCGTCCACGTTCGGCCCGAACTGGTGGTCGAGGTGGCCTTCGACGGCGTGCAGACCAGCTCACGCTATCCCGGAGGCGTCGCCCTGCGCTTCGCGCGGGTCAAGCGCTACCGCGAGGACAAGTCAGCCGACGAGGTCGACACCATCGACCTCGTCCGCGCCCTGCAGGCCTCGCCGCCGCCTGACTGACCGGCCGCCGACTGTCCTGTCGCCTCGCTTTAGAAGGACATCGCGCTGCGTCAGGGCAGCCGCCAGTCGACCGGCTCGCCACCTTGACCGACCAGGAGGTCATTGGCCCGGCTGAACGGGCGGGAGCCGAAGAAACCGGAGCGAGCGGCCAGCGGGCTCGGGTGTGCGGACTCGATGACCGGTGTCGCGCCCAGCAGTGGTTTGAGGTCCCGAGCGTCGCGACCCCACAGGATCGCGACGAGGGGGCCGCCCCGCGCGTCCAGGGCACGGATGGCCTGCTCGGTGATCTGTTCCCAGCCCTTGCGCCGGTGCGAGCCTGGTGCGCCGGCGCGTACCGTCAGCACCCGGTTGAGCAGCAGCACGCCCTGTTCGGTCCACGGCGTCAGGTCACCGCAGGAGGGTGCGGGATGGCCGAGGTCCTGGCTGTACTCGCGGAAGATGTTCTGCAGGCTGGCCGGCAACGGGCGTACGTCCGGCGCGACCGAGAAGCACTGGCCGATCGGGTGGCCGGGCGTCGGGTACGGGTCCTGGCCCACGATCAGGACGCGAACCCGCTCGAACGGCTGCTGGAAGGCGGCGAGGATCCGGTCGCCGGCAGGCAGGAAGCGACGTCCCTCGGCGGCCTCGGCGCGCAGGTAGTTCCCGAGGGACGCCAGCCGGTCCTCGGAGCCATGCAACCGCGCCGCCCAGCCCGGATGCATGATCTCGGCGAGCTCGCGCCGTGCTCCGCGCTGCATGACTTCGGGCTGCGTCTGCGCAAGCTGCTGTCCCACGTCGGCTCCTGCATCCAGTGGCCGGGGAAGCGGTCCAGCACCCGTGTACCAGACCTGCACGTCCGCGGCCAACCACACACGCTCCGGCTACGCCGAACGTGTGCGGTTTCCGTCGCCGGCGCGGTGGAATGCACACGGTTCGGTTACGGTGCACTGGAGGCGATGTGGAGGTCGGGCACGTGGCGGTCCGCCTGTACGGCGACCTCGCCGATCTGGCCGGCACGGGGCGGCCCGAGGCGCACCACCAGGTTCCAGTGGCCGCGCCGAGGGCCGTCAAGGACGTGATCGAGTCGCTCGGCGTGCCGCACACCGAGGTCGATCTGGTCCTGGTCGCAGGGACCAGCGTCACGTTCGGGCACCGGGTCGTCGCCGGCGACCGGGTCAGCGTGTACCCGCCGTTCACCGGTCTGGACGTGACGGCTGTCTCCCTGGTTCGCCAGCCGCCCCTGCCCGAGCCGCGCTTCCTGCTCGACGTGCACCTCGGTGCGCTGGCCAACCGGCTACGGCTGCTCGGCTTCGACGCCAGCTACCGCAACGACGCCGACGACGCCGAGCTGGCCGCGGCCGCCGTCGTCGAGAGGCGGGTCCTGCTCACCCGCGACCGCGGGCTGCTCATGCACGCCAGCGTCGTCCACGGCTACCTGCTGCGCTCTCACCATCCCGACAGCCAGGCGCTGGAAGTCGTGCGGCGCTTCGCTCTGTTCGACGTCCTGGCTCCGTTCAGCCGCTGCGTGCGCTGCGGCGGGACGCTGGAACCGGTCGACAAGGCCGCCGTCGTCGATCGGTTGGAGCCTGGTACCGCCGCGACCTATGACACCTTCACGCGCTGCACCGCCTGTGAGCAGGTGTACTGGCCGGGTGCCCACCACGACCGCCTGGCCGCCTTCGTCAAAGGGATCCGCGCCGTCCGCCCACCCACTGCGCGTCGCTGATCAGCCCGACGAGGTGGAGTCGGCAACTTCGCTGCTGCCGACTCGTCGCGGGTGATGGGGCAGGGGAGGCGGTCTACAGGTTGCCGCGGGCAGCCTGCTCACGCTCGATGGCCTCGAACAGGGCCTTGAAGTTGCCCTCGCCGAAGCCGCGGGAGCCGTGACGCTCGATGACCTCGAAGAACACCGTCGGGCGGTCCTGCACCGGCTCGGTGAAGATCTGTAGCAGGTAGCCCTCGTCGTCGGTGTCGATCAGGATGTTCTGCTCCCGTAGCGCGTCGAGATCCTCGTCGATGGCCGACCAGTCGAGCTTGGCCCGCTGCTCGGCGTAGTAGGTGTCGGGCACCCGCATGAACCGCAGGCCGTTGGCGCGCAGGACGGCGACGGTGGCGACGATGTCGTCGGTGGCCAGCGCCATGTGCTGCACGCCGGGGGAACGGTAGTAGTCCAGGTACTCCTCGATCTGGGATTTGCGCTTGCCCCGCGCCGGCTCGTTGATGGGCAGCTTGATGCGGCCTTGCCCGTCCCACAGCACCTTGCTCATCAACGCCGAGTACTCCGTGGAGATCGCCTCGTCGTCGTAGTGCACCAGCTGGGTGAAGCCCATGACGTCGGCGTAGAAGTTGACCCAGTGGTCCATGCGGCCGAGCTCGACATTGGCCACGACGTGGTCCACCAGGCGCAGTCCCACCGGCTGGCCGGCCACCGCGGACACCGGGGTGGTGATGCCGGAGCTGGTCGCCGGCTGCTCGCTGACCCCGACGTAGCCGGGAAGGTAGGCCCCGGAGTAGTTGGAGGCGTCCACGAAGCTGTGGACGGTGTCGCCGTAGGCCTTGATGGAGGCGGTGACCACCTTGCCCTGTTCGTCTTCCCGGACGCTGGGCTCGGCAAAGGCTTCGGCGCCGCGTTCGACGGCGACGGTGAACGCCTGCTCGGCGTCGGGGACGGCGAAGGCCACGTCGCGTACGCCGTCACCATGTCGGGCCGCGTGCCGCACGATCTCGGACTCCGGGCCTAGACCGGCGGTCAGCGTGAAGCGGATGTCGCCCTGCCCCATCACCCAGGAGGCACGGTCGCGGACCCCTGTCTCGGGGCCGGCGTACGCCACCGCCGTGAACCCGAAGGCGGTCCGGTAGTACTGCGCCGCCTGCTTGGCGTTGCCGACGTAGAACTCGAGGTGGTGATAGCCCTGAATCGGCAGAAGGTCGGTCATCGCATTGCTCCCCGGCGTCGTTGGCGAGGCGGCCATCTTGGCAGACCCCGCCGGTCAGAAACCGCCCTCCGACATCTCCGGCGGGCGCAGGTCGAACTCCGCGTCCCCGATGCGCAGGTACTCCGCGGGCTCGCCGCCTTCGAGATGGTCGACGATGGCCGGGACGTCCTCCTCGGTGACCCCGCCGTACCAGACGTTGTCGGGGAACACGGCGATGACCGGACCGACCATGCAAGCCTCCAGGCAGCCGCCGGCGACGATCTTGGTGCTGGTGAGCAGCCGGCGCCCCTGCTCCTCGCGCAGGGCGTTGAAGACGTCGCCCGCGCCGCTGTTGATACAGCTAGGCCGCGGATGGGAGGGATCACGGTGGTTGATGCACACGAAGACGAACTTGTCGGGCATCGGCATCGCGGTATCTCCTGTCCCGAGGTGGCCAACTAGTTTGTATGTCCTACCGCTTCGCTATATGAGGACTGTTTGTATGGCCTACCGCTTCGCTACATGAGGACAGCCTAGCCCGGTGACCGAGCGCGAGAACGGCCCGGAGCGGTTCACCGAGCCGCTGGACGCGACCGATCCCCGTTTCGTCGGGCCCGGTCTGGACGAGCCCTTGCCGCCACGCGACCGGCGGCTGGTCCGCAGCCGCGGCCCGGGTGGCGAAAACCTCGACGCCCCCGCGGTGCGGGCCTTTCGCATCGGCCTGCCACTGCTCGTGCTGGCCGGGATCGCCGTGGTCGTGCTGGTGTTCTCTGTAGGGCTGAGTCCAGGACCGCAGGAGACGGTGGTGGGTCCGGTCGAGGTGGTGCGCAGCGCCGTTGTTCGGCGCCCGCAGCGGGTGTGCTTCCACGACAACAATCCCTGCGCCTGGCTGACGCTGCGCGGCGGCGGCCTGGTGGCGTTCAACACCAACGGTCCGTTGCCGCAGGAGTACGGACGCGAGGGTGTGGGCTGGTGCGAGACGTCGGGATGGTTCGGCAGCAACGCCACGGGCTCCCGCTACGACCAGCAGGGACGGCTGGCGAGAGGGCCGGCGCAGCGTGGGCTGGACCGCTTCGCGCTGCGCATCGACGACGCCGGGCGTCTCGTCGTCGACTTTCAGCAGCTCACCGCGGGTGAACCCGGCTACACCTCCGGTCCGCCGCAGCCGCCAGACGGGCCTGACTGCGAGCCGATCCCGTTCGATCGCAGGGCAGACCTGCGACTGTAGCGCCAGCACTGCGACAGGGTGCTCACTCGAGGCCTCGGGCCGACAACGCCGGCGGGCGCCACCCCGCGATGGCCTCGGCGGTGCGCAGCGCCCGCACCGTGGCCAGGGTGTCGTGGACCCGCACGATCCGCGCTCCTGCCAGCACCGCCATGACCGCAGCGCTCAACGAGGCCTCGAGGCGCTGCGAGGGCGGCAGCCCGCCGAGAGTCTCGCCGAGGAAGTCCTTTCGCGACAGCGACGCCAGGACCGGATAGCCGAGGGCGCACAGCTCTCCCAGTCGCCGGGTCAGCTCCAACGACTGCACGGTGTTCTTGCCGAAGTCGTGCCCGGGATCGACGATGACGGCCTCGCGCGCAACCCCTCGGCGGTGCGCCGCGTTCGCCAGACGCCGGCAGGCGTCGATCACGACCGTGGTGACGTCTGGCTGATAGCTGGGCCGGTACGGGCGGGTCCGCGGTGGTCCGCCGGCGTGCATGACCACCAGGACGGTGCCGGGTCGAGCCGCGACGGCGTCGGCGATCTCCGGCTCGGCCATGCCTGAGACGTCGTTGACCATGTCCGCGCCGGCGTCAAGGGCCTCGGCGGCCACCGCGGCGCGGAAGGTGTCGACGGCCAGCGGCACGGCGCTGTGCCGGCGCAACGCCTCCACGAACGGCACCACCCGCTCGCGCTCCTCGACGAGGTCGACCGGTGGGCCGGGCCCCGCCTTGACTCCGCCAACGTCGATGATGTCGGCGCCGTCGGCGACCTGGGCCAGCGCATGCTCGACCGCCGCGTCCAGCGAGAAGGTTCGGCCCCGGTCGTAGAACGAGTCGGGCGTCCGGTTGACGATCGCCATGACCAGGGCACGTCGTCGAAGCTGGAAGGCCGTCGAGCCCAAGATCAGCCGCATGGGCAGTGCATCGTAGAGTTCGGCCATGGGCGTCGCGATCATCGCCAGCCTCGTCGGTCTGATCGTCGTGCTGCTCGCCTACTACCGGGACACCCAGCTGGGCGATGCCGGGCCGCCCGAGCCCGACTGGGACCTGCTGCCGCTGCCCGCCGATGTCGCCCGCGCCGACTTTCCGCTCGCCGTTCCCGGCTACGACCCGGCAACCGTGGAGCTGCATCTGGACACGCTGGTCCTCGCCTACGCCGACCTGCTGGCGGTCGCGCCGCCGGACGTGCTGGAGCGTGCCCGCTGGCGCGTCGCGGTGCGCCGCGGCCTGGAACCGCCCGGCGAGCCGTCGGCGCCATACCCGCGCTGAGTGTCCACTGCCCTCGTGCGGATACCGTGTTGGAGTCCCGTGCGGGGACTATCCTCGCGACCTCGACCGCAGGAGGACCCGATGTCGGACTGGCCGCCGACGGGCGACGACCAGCCCAGACCACCCGCCGGGCAGGGCTGGGGCATGCCCGCCCCGCCAGGACGGCAGGACGATTACGACCGGTCGGCGGCTGCTCCACGCCTGCAGCCTCTGAACGTCGGCGACGTCCTCGATGGCATGTTCCGCCTGCTGGTGCGCCACTGGCGCACCTACCTCCTGGCCCTGGGAGTCGTGCTGGTGCCGCTGAACCTGCTCAGCAGCTTCAGCAACTACCGCCTCACGGGCGGGCTGGGGTTGCTCGACACCCTGCAGGACCCGTCCGCCAACCAGGCGATGCTCACCACCGGCGACATCACCCGGCTCCTGCCCTTGTTCGGCGTCACCGCGTTGGCGTCGCTGCTGGTGACGCCGTTCCTCAACGGTGTCGCCACGCGCATCGCGGCCGAGGGCTACCTGGGCGCCAAACCGGAACCGGGCGAGAGTCTGCGTTACACCGCTGGGCGGTACGCGGCCCTGCTCGGTGCGACGCTGCTGCTGATCCTGGCAGCCATCGGGATGCTGATTCCGGCAGCCGTGCTGTTCTTCGCGGCCGCCACGACGGAATCGGGGCCGCTGGCCGTGCTGGCCGTGGTGGCGGTGCTGTTCACCGTGCTGGCGATGATCTCGCTGTTCGCCCTCGCCTACCCCGTGGTCATCGTCGAGCGTGCCGGGCCCTTCACGGCGGTTCGGCGCTCGTTCGCACTGGGTCGCCGCCGGTTCTGGGGGATCCTGGGCATCGTGATCCTGGCCAGCATCATCAGCGGCATCGTCGGCCAGATCTTGTCGGCGGTCTTCTCCCTTCCGGGCCAGCTGCTGGGCGACGCGGCCGGGCTGGTGCTGATCGCCGTCGGCGGCGTGGTCGCCGGCCTGTTGACCACACCGCTGACCGCGGCCGCGCAGACCCTTCTGTACTTCGACGGTCGGGTCCGCCACGAGGGCCTGGATCTGGAGATGGCCGCTCGCGAGCTGCGCGGCGACCCGAACGTCGCGGGGGGTTTCACTGGTTGACCTGCCAGTCCCCACCGTCGAGGCCGAGCAGGTGCGTCGCGTCACGGCCGAGGTGCTGGCGCGCGCGGAGTTCGTGGAGGCGCGCCCCAGCCTGTGGCAGCGGGTGCTGAGCGCAGTCGGCGACTTTGTCGGCCAGATCCTGGAGCTGCTCGGCGGCGGAGGGCGGGGCTCGGTGATCGGCACACTGATCCTGCTCGGCCTGTGCGCCGTCGCCGCCGTGCTGTTGTGGCACTTCTCGCGCAAGGTGCAGCGCGATCCCGCCTCGAGGATCGCCACGACCGATCCGATCGGACGTTCCAGCCGCCAATGGCGCGCGGAGGCCGGCGAGCACGAAGCCGCCGGTCGCTGGCGCGCCGCGGTGCGCTGCTCGTACCGCGCTCTGATCGCCGAGCTGGCGGCGGCGGGGCTGCTGGAGGAAGTTCCCGGCCGCACCAGCGGTGAATACCTGCGCGTCGTCGCCGACGACCTACCGCTGGCGGCGGCGGCGTTCACCGCCGCCACGAGGGTCTTCGAGTCCGCCTGGTACGGCCATGCCGACGTCAGCGGCGATGACGTGCGACAGCTGCGCGCGGCCAGCCAACGTGTCCTGGCAGCGACCGGCGGGCGGCGTGTCGGTGCGGGCGCCGCGACATGATCGCTGGACCGGCTGGACCGGCTGGACCGGCTGGACCGGCGCAGCCAGCTGCGCCCACGCCCGAGGGCGGGACCTGTGAGCCTGAGGCGACCGGCATCGAGACCCGCCGGGCGCTGCTGCGGCGCTACTGGCCCGTGGCGCTGCTGATCGCGGCGCTGCTCGTCGGCACGGCGTTGGTCGCCCGCCAGCCCGAGCCGGGCCTGCCCCTGTCGCCCGCCTCGGCGGGGCCCGGCGGCACCAAGGCGTTGGTGGAGATCCTGCGCGGTGTCGGCGCGACCGTCGAGGTCGTTGACCGTGTGCCCCGGGACGGCCCCTCCGAGAACGGGCCCGACACCCTGCTGGTCCTGGTCAACAACCTGCCGGATCCCGAGCCGCTGCGCTCCTTTGTCCGCGATGGCGGGACGTTGGTGATCGCGACCGGATCCGCGGCGGTAGCTGACCTGCGGCCCGTCGGCAGCACGGCGTTCGGCTTCGTCGACTCGCCGTTGGCCCGCGACTGCGATCTGCCAGCCCTGGCCGAGGCCGGCCGCGTTCGCGCGCCCGGCGGCGTGGTCTACGAGCCGCCGGCGGGGGCGGTGGGCTGTTATCCCCGAGCAGGTGGCAGCTGGTTGATCGCCACCCCCAGTGGCACGGGGACCGAGATCGTCCTCGGCGGCGCCGCCGCGCTGACCAACGGAGTGATCGGTTCGGCGGACAATGCGGTGCTGGCGATGGCGCTGCTGGCTCCCGAGGATGGGACCCGCGTGGCCGTGGTCGGTCCGGACCTGCGAACCGATGCTGCAGGCAACGACGGTCAGGGTCTGCTTGACCTGCTGAGCCGCTCGGTGCGCCTTGCGCTGCTTCAGCTGGGGATCGCGTTCCTGGTCGTGGTGGCCTGGCGCGCCCGCCGGCTGGGGCGGCCGGTGGGCGAAGCCCAACAGGTACAGCTGGAGGGCTCTGAGCTGGTGACCGCGGTCGGGAACCTGCTGCAACAGACGCGCGCTCGTCGCCGCGCATCGCAGCTGCTGCGCGACGACCTTCGCCAGGGACTGGTGCAGCGGCTCGGTCTGGCGCGCGACGCCTCGGCCGAGCAGATCGGGGGAGCGGCGTCGGATCGCACGACGCTGCCGGCTGACGACGTGGTGGCGGCGCTCACCGGCCCCGTCGAGCCCGACGATGCCCAGCTGGTCGCCCTTGCGCAGCGCGTGGAGGACGTGCGCCGTGCCGTCGCGACCCCGCCCTCGTCACCAGGAGGCGTCCGTGTCCGTTGACCCAGCTCAGGCCCGCGAGGCCATCGTCGCGGTCCGCGACGAGGTCGCCAAGGCCGTCGTCGGCCACGACGGCGTCGTCACCGGCCTGCTGGCCGCGCTGCTCGTCCGCGGCCACGTCCTGCTGGAGGGCGTTCCCGGCACCGCCAAGACGCTGCTGGTCAAGGCCTTGGCGGCGGCCCTGCGGCTGGACACCAAGCGGGTGCAGTTCACGCCCGACCTGATGCCGTCCGACGTCACCGGGCAGGTGCTGTACAGCGCCGACACGGGTGAGTTCCGATTCCGGTCCGGACCGATCTTCACCAACCTGCTGCTCGCCGACGAGATCAACCGCACGCCCGCCAAGACCCAGGCCGCCCTGCTGGAGGCCATGGAGGAGCGGCAGGTCTCCGTCGAGGGCGCCCCTCGTAGCCTTCCGGAGCCGTTCGTCGTCGTCGCGACCCAGAACCCGGTCGAGTACGAGGGCACCTACCCGCTGCCGGAGGCCCAGCTGGACCGCTTCCTGTTCAAGCTGCAGGTCGGCTACCCGACGGCCGAGCAGGAGCGCGACGTGCTCACCCGCCACCATCACGGGCTCGACCCGCACGATGTGGCATCGCTCGGCATCAACGGCGTGGTCGGCAGCGAGACCCTGACCACGGCTCGGGCGGTGGTTGACGCGGTCACCGTCGAGCCAGCCGTCCTCGGCTACATGGTCGACCTGGCCCGCGCCACCCGCGAGTCGCCCTCCCTGACGCTGGGCGTCAGCCCCCGCGGCACGACCATGCTGCTGCACGCGGCCAAGGCCTGGGCGTTCCTGGCCGGCAAGGACTTCCTCACTCCCGACGAGGTGAAGGCGATGGCCCTGCCAACCTTGCGGCACCGCGTCGCCCTGCGCCCGGAGGTGGAGCTGGAGGGCGTCACCGCCGACGGGGTGATCCAGGGCATCCTCGGCGCCGTCCCGGTTCCGCGCTGACGGTGCCGGTCCCCAGCTGGCGGTTGGCCGCGGCCGCGGCGGTGATCGCTGGCCTGGTCCTGCTGTCGCCCGCCCCCGGCCTGGCGCTGGTCGCGGCCAACGGTGCCCTGTTGCTCGTC
>JALZLF010000114.1 GCA_030858865.1 Actinomycetota bacterium
GAGCTGGCCAGCCACCGCGAGACCGTGCGGGCCGAGATCCAGCGCCTGGATGCGCGAACGGTTGCGCTCGCCGATCGCCTGGCGGCCGCGAAGGAGCTGCTCGGACAGCGGCAGCGCGACGCGGACGCCGCAGCCCGCCGCGAGCGAGACCTGGAACGTCGCCGGGTGTCGCTGGACGCTCGCATCGACGCGTTGCAGGCCGCGTCAAGGGAGGACACCGGCGGCAGCTCGGCGTTGCTGGCCGCCGCGGAATCCGGTGCGGTCGGCGGTGTGATCGGTCCGCTGGCCGACCATGTTCGCGTGGCGAAAGGGTTGGCGGAGGCTGTGGCCGCAGCCCTTGGGCCGCTGGGCGACGCCCTGATCGTGGACTCCCCGGCTGCTGCCACGGCGGGGATCGGCTTCCTGCGCCGCAACGCTGGTGGGCGGGCGCTGTTGTTGGTCGACGCCGGCGCGGACGGTGGCCAACCGATCCCGGTCGCCGACCTGTCCTCCATGGCCGCGACCCCGATCGTGGAGGCGCTGGACGCCGAACCGGGAGTTCTGGCGGCCCTGGCATGGAGCCTGCAGGGCGTCTATCTCACCGAGGCCGCCGCGTCCGCCGCTGAGCTAGCGCAGCGCTTCCCCGGACTGACCTTCGTCAGCAGGGACGGCGAGATGGCGGGACCGCGCGGATGGTCGGGTGGGTCGGCGAGCGTTGCCGGGGCGGTGTTGTCGCGCGCGGCAGCCGAGCAGGCCGAGGAGCAGCTGGCCGAGGTCGCCGACGAGCTGGGCAAGGCTCGGCGCGCGGTCGGCGATGCCGGACGGCTGTCGGCAGCGGCACGGCAGAACCTCGACGCGGCGACCGTGGCCATGCAGGAGTCCGACGGCCTGATCACGTCCGCGGCCGAGCGGTTCGAGCGCCTCGGCAACGAGCTGCAGGTCTGCGAGCGGGAGCTGGCGATGCTGGCCGGCCAGGAGGCCGACCTACAGCGCGAGGTCGCCGACCGGCGACAGCGGCTGGCTACGCTCGAGGGCTGGGGTGCTGATGAGCCAGACCACGTCGAGATGGGGGACGAGGAGCCAGCAGCGGACCTGCACGTCGAGCGGCTCGACGACGAGCTGGCCGCCGCCCGCGAAGGTGAGGTCCAGGCCCGGCTGACCGCGGCTGCGGCCGACCAACGTGCGGACGAGCTCGCCCGGCGCATCGCCGATCTACAGCGCGAGGCCGACGAGGTCGAGCGCGCAGTGGCGCAGCGCCGAGAACGCCGCCACCGGCGGGTGGCCGCCATCACGCGCTGCGCGCAGCTGGCGGAGCTGGCCGAGGTCGCCCTGGCGCGTGCGGAGTCGTCGGCGCGGGAGGCAGCACGCGATCGTCAGCTGGTGGGGCACACCCGTGACGAGCAGCAGCGGCAGCTCGGCGTCGTGCGGATGAGCATCCGCGAACGCGACGAGGAGATCTCCGCCCTCCGCGAACGACGGCACTCCGACGATCTTGCTCGCCAGACGCTGCGACACGACTTGGAGGCGGCCACCACCAGGTTGCGCGACCTCGGCGTCGACCCGGATGCTGCGCTGCTGCAGGCACGCGCGGCACTCGAGGACGGGCCGCTGGCCGGAGACCAACAGCGCGCCAGGAGCCTGGCGGAGGACGAGGAGCGGCTCGTCCGCAAGGTCGGCCTGCTGGGAACGATCAATCCTTTGGCGCTGGAGGAGTTCCAACAGTCCGAAGAGCGCCACCGCTTCCTCACCGGTCAGCTGGAGGATCTGCGGGCGTCGAAGCGGGATCTGCTCACGGTGATCGAAGCCGTGGACGAGCGTATCCGCGACGTGTTCGCCGTGGCGTTCAGCGATGTCGCCCGGCACTTTCAGCGGATCTTCCCGCGACTGTTCCCTGGCGGCGAGGGCCGGCTGTTCCTCACCGACCCGGATGATCTGCTCGCCAGCGGCGTTGATGTCGAGGCCCGTCCGGCGGGCAAGCGGGTCAAGCGGTTGTCGTTGCTGTCCGGCGGCGAGCGCTCCCTGACCGCCCTGGCCGTCCTCTTCTCGATCTTCGCGGCGCGGCCGTCCCCCTTCTACGTGCTCGACGAGGTCGAGGCGGCGCTGGACGACGTCAACCTGCAGCGACTCTTGGATCTGATGACCGACTTCCGCTCCACCAGCCAGGTCATCATCATCACCCATCAGCAGCGCACGATGGAGATCGCGGACTGCCTGTACGGCGTCACGATGCGCGGCGACGGAGTGTCCACGGTGGTGTCGCAGCGGCTGACCGAGGCGGTACCCGCAGCCCGTTGAGGCGTTGCACGCCTGCATACTGGCGGCATGGAACTGCTTGAGATTCTGATCGCCGGTGGGGTTGTGGTGGTCTTCGTCCTGGGGCTGCTCGTCGGCCTGGTGCGCACTCGGCGCCGTGGCCGCCCGCCGCTGGACGAGCAGACGCTGGACGCGGTCCGGGCACGCGAGCCCGACGTCGGCGGCACCCCCGGCGCTGGGCTGGATGTCGCTCCCCCCGAGGTCGTCGAGCCAGAGGTCGTCGAGCCCGAGGCGCCGACCCCGTTGTCACCTCGCGAGCGCTTCCAGCTGCGGCTCGGCCGCGCGCGCGGATCGCTCGGGGGCAACATCGCCTCGATCTTCCGCCGAGGGCTGACCGAGGAGGCCTTCCAGGACCTGGAGGAGTCACTGATCGCGGCCGACGTCGGCGTCGAGGCGACCATGGAGCTGGTCGAGGGGCTCCGCGACCGAGCCCGCGCCGAGGGCGTGCGCACCGGCGACCAGGCGTTGGCTCTGCTCAAGGAGATCCTGCGCCTGGAGCTGTCGGTGTCGGACCGATCCCTGCACCGGCGCCAGTCGGGACCGTCGGTCTGGCTGGTGACCGGTGTGAACGGCACCGGCAAGACCACCTCCATCGGCAAGCTCGCGGCCCGGTCGACGGCGGCCGGCGAGACCGTGGTGCTGGCGGCTGCCGACACCTTCCGCGCCGCCGCGTCCGAGCAGCTGCAGCTGTGGGGACAGCGCTGCGGCGCTCGCGTGGTGCGGCAGGCGTCAGGTGCCGACCCCGCCGCCGTGGCCTTCGACGGCTGGCAGGCGGCCATGGCCGACGGCGCCGACCTGCTGATGGTGGACACGGCCGGCCGGCTGCAGAACAAGCGCGCGCTCATGGACGAGCTGTCCAAGGTCAAGCGGGTGCTCGAACGCGACGCCGGGCCGTGTGACGAGGTGCTGCTGGTGCTGGACGCGACCACCGGGCAGAACGGTTTGGCACAGGCCAAGGCGTTCACCGAGGCCGTGGCGGTCACGGGGGTGGTGCTGACCAAGCTGGACGGCACGGCCAAGGGGGGCATCGTCATCGCGATCCAACGCCAGCTGGGGCTACCGGTGAAGCTCGTGGGCCTGGGCGAAGACGTCGAGGATCTCGCCGACTTCGACCCGGACGCGTTCGTGGACGCGCTGTTCTCACAGGTCGCCCAGGATGTTGAGATTGACGACGTCGAGGCTGGGGACTTTGACGAGCAGCGCAGTGGCGCGCCGCCGAAGGGAGCCTGAGCCGTGGCCGGCGTCAACGATCTGGGCGCCGACGACGTGCGGCAGGCGTTGGGGCTTCTCGGCATCGACGACCCTCCGGCCAATCGCGCCGCGGCGGTGCGCCGGCTGCGCGAACTGCTGCAGGCGTACGGCACCGTTCGCACCACCCTTGACCGGGCTCCCGAGGGCGCGCGCGCGGCGTTCGTGCGCCTGGCACAAGACGGCCCCGCGGACGTCGATGCCCTGCTGGGGCGTGGGTGGTGGGGCCACGGCACACTGCCGCCACCGCTTGACTGGCTCCAGGTCCGCGCGCTGGTGGGCGTGTCGAACGAAGGCGTGGTGCACGCCACCGAGGAGGCTCGCAGCGGCTGGCTCGACCTCACCTTGGATCTGCCGGTCGACACCGGCGGAGAGGACGGGGCCTTGCAGGTCCAGGCGGTGGGCTGTGTCGTCGTGGCCACGGTGGCCGCGATCTTGGATCGAGCCCTGACTGTTGGCCCGGCGGCCCTGCGAGCCGTCGCACCAACGGTCGCCGTGTCACCCCGGTCCGACCGGGCCGTCACCGCGGCTCTGCGCGCGGCGGGCATCCCGCTGGCTGACGACCTGGCCGTCACCGCCGTTCGCGAAGCACCCGCGCTGCCTGGCACCGCGGAGGACGCGGTCGGTCCCAGGGCCATCCGTGGGCTGCTCGACCGGGCGGTGGCGGAGGGACGCCAGGTGCGCCTGGAGTACTTCGCGTCGTCCCGCGGCGGCGCCGCCACCGATCGGGTGGTCGACCCTTGGACGTTCCGCGACGACCTGCTGCGCGGCTACTGTCACCTGCGCGCCGGTGAGCGGACGTTCGCGGTTGACCGCATCGGCCGGCTCCGGCTCCTGCCAGGTCAGATCGAGCACCGTCTGGTCTAGACCGGGACCCATAAAGCTACAGTCGAGGTTGAGTCCGTTTCCGCAGGCCAGCGGAGCAGCCTAGTACTCGTCGAGACGAGCCAGGTCGTCGGGAGTGAGCTCCAGCTCGACCGCCAGCAGGCTGTCGCTGATCGTCTCCGGCCGGCTCGCGCCGGGGATGGGGATGACCTCAGGCGCCTTGGCCAGCTCCCACGCCAGTGCCACCTGCTGCGGCGAGACCCCGCGCTCATCGGCGACGGTGTCGAACGCCACGTGACGATCACCGAGGTCGCCGGCGCTGCCGATGCCCCCCAGCGGGCTCCACGGCAGGAAGGCGATGCCGTGCTCGGCGCAGAACAGCAGCTCCTCCTCTGACTCCCGGAAGGCGGGGGAGTGCTCGTTCTGCACGCTGGCCAGCGGCAGGATGCTCATGGCCTCGCGGATCTGATCCAGCGACGCGTTGGACACGCCGGCCAGGCGGATCTTGCCGGCGGCCTGCAGCTCGGCCAGCGCGCCGACGGACTCGACGTAGGGGACGTCTGGATCGGGCCGGTGGAACTGGTACAACCCGATGACGTCGGTAGCCAGCGCCTTGAGGCTGGCCTCACAGGCCTTCGCCAGGTACTCCGGGCGGCCGTCGATCTGCCAGGAGCCGTCGCCTGGACGGGTGTGGCCTCCCTTGGTCGCCACCAGGATCTCGTCGGGGTCGCCTGACCAGGTCGACAGCGCTTTGGCGATGAGCCGTTCGTTGTGGCCAACGTCGTCCGCGCCGGCGCAGTACGCGTCCGCCGTGTCGATCAGGGTGACACCGGCGTCCAGCGCGGCGTGGATCGTACGCAGCGACTGCTGCTCGTCGGGGCGGTCCTCGACGGACATGGGCATGGCGCCAAGGCCGATGGCACTGACGCTGTGGCCTGCGATCATTCGAGTCTGCATAACCGCGGTCTACCCGGCCCGGCGAGCGCACAATCCGCACCCAGGGGCAACCGGCGGCCCCGCTAGACTGCTCCAGCCGGCTACCCGACAGGATCACCGCTCATGTTCGACGCCCTTTCCGACCGGCTCGACGCCGTCTTCGCCAGCCTGCGGGGCCGTGGCAAGCTCAGCGAGCAGCAGGTCGACGAGGCGCTGCGTGAGATCCGTCTGGCACTGCTGGAAGCCGACGTCAACTTCAAAGTCGTCCGCACGTTCGTGTCGCGCATCCGGGAACGCGCGGTCGGCAGCGACGTCGGCGGGGCGCTGGACGCCGGCCAGCAGGTCGTCAAGATCGTGCACGACGAGCTCGTCCGCATCCTCGGCGAGCAGTCGGCACCGTTGGATCTCGGCAGCCGTTCGCCCGCGGTCATCATGCTGGCCGGCCTGCAGGGATCGGGAAAGACGACCGCCGCCGGGAAGCTGGCCCTGCTGCTGCGCAAGAAAGGCCGCCAGCCGCTGCTGGTGGCCTGCGACCTGCAGCGTCCCGCCGCCGTGCAGCAGCTGCGCGTGCTCGGCGAGCAGGTTGGCGTCCCGGTGTACGCCCCCGTCGAGTCGGGCGACCCGGTCGCGGTGGCGCGTGAGGCGGTCGCCGAGGCCCGGCGGCTCGGCGCCGGCGTGGTCATCGTCGACACCGCGGGGCGCACCAACGTCGACGAGGAGCTGATGGACCAGGCGACGGCGATCAAAGCCGCCGTCGACCCGGTCGAGACGCTGTTCGTCATCGACGCGATGATCGGCCAGGAGGCCGTCACCGTCGCCAAGGCCTTCCAGGAGGCCGTCGACTTCACCGGCGTGATCCTGTCCAAGCTCGACGGCGACGCCCGTGGCGGGGCTGCGCTGTCAGTGGCCGAGGTCACGGGCCGGCCGATCAAGTACGCGTCGATCGGCGAGAAGCTCGACGAGTTCGAGGCTTTCCATCCCGACCGCATGGCGGGGCGCATCCTCGGGATGGGCGACGTCCTCACGCTCATCGAGAAGGCCGAGGACGTCTACACCACCGAGCAGGCCGAGCAGGTGCAGTCCAAGCTGCTGGCCGCCGAGTTCACCCTCGAAGACTTCCTCTCCCAGATGCAGCAGCTGCGCAAGATGGGTCCGCTGCAGGGGCTGCTCGGCATGGTCCCCGGCATGGGCAAGGCGCTCAAGGACGTCGATCTCGACGACGGCCAGCTCAACCGGGTGGAAGGCATCATCCACTCGATGACCACCGAGGAGCGCCGCAATCCCAAGCTGCTCAACGGGAAGCGCAAGAAGCGGGTGGCGGCCGGGTCCGGGCGCAGCTCGCAGGAGGTCAACGAGCTGCTGCGCAGCTTCGAGCAGATGCAGAAGATGATGAAGGGACTCGGCGGCGCCAAGGGCATGAAGGCGATGCGCCAGATGCGAAACGACCCCGATCTCGCCGCCCAGCTCGGCGGCGGGTTTCCCGGTCTCGGCGGCATGGGCGCCGGTGGCCTCGGCGGGCTGGAGGGAGTTGGCGCCGGCTCGACCGGACCGGCGGCGGGGCGCCCCCGCAACAAGACCGTGCCGAAGCGCAAGCGCAAGAAGCGCCGCTGAGGTGATGGCAGCGCCGACAGACGCCGCGGTTCGGGTCCAGGGGCTGCGCAAGGTCTACGGGAGCAGGGTCGCGGTCGATTCCCTGGACCTGGCGGCGCCTCGCGGCTCGTTCTTCGGGATGGTCGGTCCCAACGGCGCGGGCAAGACCACCACGCTGCGGATGATCACCGGGTTGCTGCGCCCCGACGCCGGATCGGCCGTGGTGGAAGGCATCGACGTGTGGCGCGACCCGCTGGAAGCCAAGCGGCGGATCGGCGTCCTGCCCGAGGACGTGGCGCTGTTCGACCGGCTGACGGGCCGCCAGCTGCTGACCTACACCGGCCTGTTGCGGGGCATGCCGGCCGCCACGGTGGCCGAGCGGACCGAGCAGCTGCTCGACGTGCTCGGCCTGACCGAGGCAGAGGGCACCCTGGTCGTGGACTACAGCCACGGGATGCGCAAGAAGGTGGCGCTGGCCGCCGCGCTGCTGCACGCGCCGCGTGTGTTGTTCCTCGACGAGCCCTTCGAGGCCGTCGACCCGGTCAGCGCTCGCACCCTGCGGGCGGTGCTGGAGCAGCACCGGGCCAACGGCGGCACGGTGATCTTCTCCAGCCACGTCATGGAGCTGGTCGAGCGGCTCTGCGACACCGTCGCCGTGCTGCACGCCGGGCGGCTGGTGGCCTTGGGACCGCTGGAGCAGGTGCGCGGGAAGGGATCGCTGGAGGACGCCTTCGTGTCCCTGGTCGGCGCCGACGACGGAGCCGGTCAGGAAGGGCTGCGGTGGCTCGGCTCTTCGTCCGGCTGAAGCTGTCACTGCTGCGCAACGGCCTGCGGCGTGGCTGGCAGCAGGTGATCGCCACGGTGTTCGGCACCCTGTACGCCCTGCCGATCGCCGTCCTCGCGGCGGTGGGCTTCACGGCGCTGGGGCGCCGCGACGAGCTGGCCGAGCTGGCGCCAACGGTGCTGCTGCTGACCCTGACGGTGCTCACCATCGGCTGGCTGTTGGTGCCGCTACTGGCGTTCGGGCTCGACGAGACCCTCGATCCGCTCCGGTTGCGCCTCCTGCCTTTGAGCCGTCGCCAGCTGGCTGTGGGACTGGCGGCGGCGTCGTCGGTCGGCGTCGGTCCGCTGGCAACCCTGCTGGCGCTGACCGGCGTCGTCGTGGGTTTCGCCCCCTTGGGATTGGGTGCAGTGATCGTTCTGGCCGCCGTGGTGGCGCAGTTCACCGTGTGCATCGTCGGTTCGAGAGCGCTGGCGACGGCGCTGTCCACCCGGCTGCGCAGCCGACGCGGCCGGGATGTCGCGGCCTTCTCGGCGGCGTTCCTCGGCATCGCCGTGGCCTCCCTGGGGCAGCTGCCCAACCTGCTGTTCAACGTCGCCGACTCCGGCACCGAGGGCGGCCAGCTGCTGGCCCTCGCGGAACGTGCCGCCGGCGTTCTGCGCTGGGTGCCCTCGGGCTGGGCCGCCAGTGCCATCGTCGAGGCGGCGGCCGGACACGTCGTGCCCGCACTGCTGTGGCTGGCCGCCGCCGCGCTCCTGGTCGGCGGACTCGCGCGTTGGTGGCTGCGCGCGCTGGAGAGCACGGCCGTCGGCAGTGAGGCAGTCGGTGGAGGCGCCCTGCGCGACGCTCCCTTGTTTCCCCGAGTCGTGGGTTTCCTGCCGCGCAACCGCACCGGTGCCGCCGCCGCTCGGGAGCTGCGCTACCTGTGGCGGATGCCGCAGTTGCGCGTGCAACTGCTGTTCGTCGTGATGGTGGCGGTGGGCGTGGTGGTCGCGGTGGCGATCGGCGTCGGCGAGGGCGACCCTCGACTCGTGCTGGCCGCGCCGCTGATCACCTTCTTCTACGGCCTGGGTTCGCTCAACAGCTACGGGGCCGACCGCGCCGCGGTCTGGCTGCTGGTCGTCAGCGGTCCCGGCACGCAGGCGGACCTGACGGGCAAGAACCTCGCCGGCGTCCTGGTGATGCTGCCGATCGTCACCGCGACATCGGTGGCGCTGGCCGCCGTCACCGGCGGGTGGAGCTACCTGCCGGTCGCGATCGGATCTGCGCTGTCGCTGCTCGGCATCTCCTTCGGGATCGGCAACCTCGCCTCCGTCCTGGCGCCGATGCCCATGCCCGAGTCGGGCACCAACCTGTGGGCCACCAGCGGCGGCGCCGGCTGGATGAACATCTTCGTCCAGCTGATCGCCTTCACGGTGCAGGGCTTGCTGCTGCTGCCGGCGGTCGGCGGCTTCGTGGCCGCCCTGCTCCTGCGGCCGGCACTGCTGCCGTTGGCCGCCGCGGGCGCGCTGGTCTGGGGCGCCGGAGTGTGGTGGGTCGGCCTGCGGGCGGCGGCCACCACCGGCGACGCCCGAGGACCCGAGCTGGTGGCCGCGCTGTCGCGCCCCAGTGCCTGACCACCTGGCGCCGAAGCCGGCGTTCTCAGTGCACGACCGCAACGTTGCGTCGGCGCGCCGCGTCTGCGAGCGCTCGGTCGAACGTTGCCAGCGCGGCGGAGTTGCTCAACGCCGTGTCCAGTGCGCAGCACCCGGGCAGCCGCAGTGCGGTCGTCGCCCGTAGGTTCGCCAGTCGCAGCGGCGTCGTCGGGGTGTTCCGCGAGCTGGACGCCGACCGCATGCAGGTCGGCGAGCATCTCCGGACCGCGACCAACGCTGACGATGAGCACGCTGGCGTCAAGCGCGATCACTTGGGCTTCCTGGCCATGCCCACCACGCGGCCGCGCTATCAGATCACCGAAACACCTGCGGTGATGCACGCGCTGGCCGTGGCCTCGCGAAGATGGCCAGGTGGTGAGTCAACCCCAGCCGAGGTCGCGCAGGGCGTCCTCCTCGATGCCGAGATGGTGGGCCAGCTCGTGGACAACGGTGACCTTGACCTCGTCCACCAGCTCGTCGGTGTCCCGCGCGCCAAGGCACAGCGGGATGCGGAAGACCGAGATCTTGTCGGGCAGCACACCCGCGTAGTCCCAGCGCTCGGTCATCGGCACCCCTTCGTACAGCCCGAGGAGCTCGGGGTCGTCGGGGTGCTCGTCGGCCACCACCACCGCCACGTTCTCGAAGCGGGCCCACAGCTCGTCGGGCAGCTCGTCCAGCGCGCGGCCCACCAGCTCCTCGAACGCCGAGGGCGCGATCGGTTGCATCCGGGCCCTCCCTCGCCAGCGGCGGTCGTCGCGATGCTGGGGTATCCTGCCAGGCCAGCCCATCGGTTGCGGTGGGCGACTTCGAGTGCTTGCGGAGATGGGGCAGCGCCTCATGCCGACCGCATACCCGTCCACGGACCGATGTGGGCGCGCCGGGTGAACCCGGCGGCACCGTTGACGCGATCCGGCCGCGTCAGGAATGGTTCAACCCATGGCTGTGAAGATGCGCCTGCGGCGCGAGGGCAAGCGCAAGCAGCCCTTCTACCGCGTCGTCGTCGCCGACGTCCGTTCGCCGCGTGACGGCCGCTACATCGAAGACATCGGCTACTACCAACCGCTGCACGACCCGTCGACCATCAGCATCGACCGGGACCGCGCGCTGTACTGGCTGCAGCACGGCGTCCAGCCCAGCGACGCCGTGGTGAACCTGCTGCGCATCCAGGGCATCTGGGAGGAGTTCAAGCCCGGCGACCCCGGCAGGGACCGCAGCGCCAAGCACGCCGCCCGCGAGGCCAGGCGTGAGGCTGCCGACACCGAGCGCAAGGCCGCCGAGGCGCGCGACGCCGCCGTGCGCGAGCAGGCCCGGTCCGACGCGCAGGCCGAGGCCAACGCGGCGCAGGCCACTGAGGAGGACACCCAGCCCGATCCCGGTCCGACCGAGGAGACGGGCGCCATTGCCGAGGACGGCGAGGTGAGCCAGCAGTGATGTCCGACCAGGTGCTGTCCTACCTCGCCAAGTCGCTGGTCGACCGCCCCGACGACGTGTCCGTGACCGCCGTGGAGGAAGGCGAGAACGACGTCGTCCTGAAGCTGCGGGTGCACCCCGAGGACATGGGCAAGGTCATCGGCAAGCGCGGCCGCACCGCCAAGGCCATCCGCACGATGGTCAAGGCCGCGGCCACCCGCGAGGGCACCAACGCCACCGTCGAGATCGTCGAGTAAGGCCAGCGGGGTGGACCGACCCGCGTCGCGCGACGACCGCACCGTCGTGGTCGGCGTTGTTGCCAAGGCGCTGGGACTGGCCGGCGACGTCTTCGTCCGCCCGGATCCCGACCTCGACGAAGCCTTCCCGCCGGGCGCGGCCTACGCCAGCTCCCTTGGCGGCGAGCTGGTCATCGCCAGCAGCCGCCTGCACTCGGGGCGCCAGGTCGTGCGCTTCGACGGCGTCGACGGTCGGGAGGCGGCCGAGGCGCTGCGTGGCGCCGAGCTGCGCCGCCCGCGCCGCGACATCCCGCTGGACGACGACGCCTTCTGGACCGACGAGCTGATCGGACGCGACGTCCTCGACGACAGCGGCGCGGTGGTCGGGGTGGTGGAGGCAGTGGCCGACGGCACCGCTCACGACTACCTCGTCGTCGCCCGACCGGACGGTGGCGAAGTGCTGCTGCCGGCCGTGGCGGAGCTGATCGAGGTCGGCGACGACGACGTGGTCGTCCATGCGATACCCGGACTGCTCGACGATCAGCCGGGCTGATCGTCGTGCGCATCGACGTCGTGTCGCTGTTCCCGGAGTTCTTCCGGGGCCCGTTCGACGCGTCACTGCTGGGACGGGCGCGCGCCGCTGAGCTGCTCGACCTGCGGGTGCACGACCTGCGCGACTGGGCCCGCGACCGCCACCGCACCGTCGATGACCAGCCCTATGGCGGTGGCGCCGGCATGGTCCTCAAGCCCGAGCCGTTCTTCGACGCGGTGGAGCAGCTGTACGGCAGCATCCAGGACCGGCCTCGAACGGTGCTGCTCACCCCCCGCGGCGCGACGCTGACCCAACAGATCGTCGAGCAACTGGCCGCCGAACCGCGGCTGCTGCTGCTGTGCGGACGCTACGAGGGGATCGACGAGCGGGTGCACCGCGCCCTTGCCACCGACGAGGTGTCGGTCGGCGACTACGTCCTGGCCGGAGGTGAGGTCGCCGCCTGCGCCCTGGTCGAGGCGGTCACACGGCTGTTGCCGGGCGTGATGGGCAACGCCACCAGCGGTGTCGACGAGTCGTTCGCCGACGGACTGCTGGAGTATCCGCACTACACGCGTCCCGCTTCCTACCGAGGGATGGACGTGCCAGCCGTGCTGACGTCCGGGGACCACGCGGCGGTGGCGGCATGGCGGCGCGAGCAGGCGATCGCCACGACTCGCGACGCGCGTCCCGACCTGTTCGACGCCTGGCAGCGGTCCCCAGGCGCGGGCGCGGGGTGAGCGAACCGGCAGCGGAGCGGCGGCGATGGGCTGGCGTCGCCGAGCTGCCGATCCTGATCGTCACGGCTTTGCTGCTGGCAGTGCTGGTCAAGACCTTCCTGGTCGAGGCGTTCTGGATCCCGTCGGTGTCCATGGTGCCGACACTGGAGGTCGGTGACCGGGTGCTGGTGGAGAAGGTGTCGTATCGCCTGCGCGAGCCGCGGCGAGGCGAGATCATCGTCTTCCACCGCGCGGACGGGTTCGGGCCGGCCGACGAGGGGTTGCCCGCGACGGTCCGCTCCTTCTTCGAGGGCCTCGGGTTGGTGCGGCCGGACGGCGACATCGACCTGATCAAGCGGGTGATCGGTGTGCCGGGAGACACCGTCGAGGTGCGCGGAGGGCGTGTCCTGATCAACGGCCGCCGGCTGCGCGAGCCCTACGCCGTCAGCGACGACCGCGACTTTCCCGAGGCCGAGGTGCCTTCCGGAGAGCTGTTCATGATGGGCGACAACCGGGGGCAGTCCGACGACAGCCGCTTCTCGCTGGGCACGGTCGACGCCGATGTGGTCGTCGGTCGCGCCTTCGTGATCATGTGGCCGCCGGGCCGGGCGACCAACGACCTCGCCGCCGACTACCCGCGCCGGCGCTGACCCGCTCGACCTCGGCCGGGCTGCACCCGCCCGCTCGGTCTTGTGCCCTACCGCGTCGCTGCATGAGGACTCGGTGGACCCGATGCAAGGGTCAGGCTATGCTCTGCGGTCGGCGCGCAGCCTCTTGCTGCGACATCTCCTTGCTCGCCACCCCGTGGCTGTCCCGGCGAAAGACTGCTGTCCCATGAACCCCACCGACCTCGTCGACATCGAGAACCTGCGCGACGACGTGCCGGACTTTCGCGCCGGTGACACCGTCCGCGTCCATGTCAAGGTCACCGAGGGCAACCGTTCTCGGATCCAGG
Source organism: Actinomycetota bacterium (assembly GCA_030858865.1). GTDB lineage: Bacteria > Actinomycetota > Nitriliruptoria > Euzebyales > Egibacteraceae > JACCTL01. The sequence continues at coordinate 13,156 of JALZLF010000114.1, forward strand.
TGTACGAGGGTGACGTCATCGCGCGGCGCGGCAGCGGGATCCGCGAGACCTTCACCGTACGCAAGATCAGCTTCAACGCGGTCGGCGTCGAACGCACCTTCCCGGTGCACGCGCCGGTCATCGACCACATCGAGGTCGCCCGGCGCGGCAAGGTCCGTCGCGCGAAGCTGTACTACCTGCGGGACCGGGTCGGCAAGAAGGCCAAGATCAAGGAGCTGCGCACGCCCGCAGGAACGTGACGGCTACATGAGCGCCTGGCCAGGGGCGCTACCGCCTGCGGCTACATGAGCGCCTAGTCTTGCGTGGTGACCTCTACCAACACGAGCCGGTCGTCGTCGGGTGCGGGAGGTGAAGGTGAGCCGCAGCAGTCGCGGCGCCCGCCCGAGCAGCGGGGCTTCTTCTCCGAGATGCCGCTGCTCATCGGCATCGCCTTCGTGCTGGCGCTGCTGCTCAAGACGTTCCTGGTCCAGGCCTTCTTCATCCCCTCGGCGTCGATGGAGCCGACGCTGCTGATCGGCGACCGCGTCCTGGTCAACAAGGTCGTCTATCGGCTGCGTGAGCCGCGGCGCGGCGAGATCGTCGTGTTCTCCGACCAGGACGCGTTCGGCGCGACCCAGGAGCCGGCCAACCCGCTGCTGCGCTTCGTGCGATCGATCGGCTCGGGGCTCGGACTGGCCGCCCCCGACGAGAAAGACTTCATCAAGCGGATCATGGGCCTGCCTGGAGAGACCATCGGCGTCCGCGACGGCGTGATCCACATCGACGGGAAACCACTACCCGAGACGCCGACCGGCGAGGGCGGATACCTGTCGTCGCGCGACCTCAGCGACTTCGGTCCGGTGACCGTGCCCGAAGGCGAGTACTTCATGATGGGCGACAACCGGGCGAACTCCTCGGACAGTCGCTTTGGGCTGGGCACGATTCCCCGCCAGGACATCGTCGGCCGTGCGTTTGTCACCATCTGGCCACTGACTCGCCTGTCGACACTGGGCAAGGTGTCGTATGCCTCGTCGGGTGCGATGGTGATTCCTGCGCTGCTGATTCCCCGCCGTCGACGGGCGGCATGACCCGGGCTGTGTCACTGGCCGGCGCTACGCTGGCGGCATCATGAGCGCGGAAGATCTCGAGCGATACGAGACCGAGATGGAGCTGTCGCTGTATCGCGAGTACCGCGACGTGGTGGGCATGTTCTCCCATGTGGTGGAGACCGAGCGACGCTTCTACCTGGCCAACGACGTGACGGTGACGCCGCACAGCGTTGACGGCGACGTGTGGTTCGAGCTGGAGCTGCGCGACGCATGGGTCTGGGACATGTACCGCCCGGCGCGCTTCATCTCCCACGTGCGGGTGCTGACCTTTCGCGACGTCAACGTCGAGGAGCTGACCGGCGCCGACACGGCCACCCCGCCCTTCCTGGAGCAGGGCAGTGCCTGATGGGCTTCAACGCCACCCGCCGCTACCGCGACAGCAAGACCCGTGACGTGATCCTGCTGGTGGCCGCGGTGGTGATCATCGGCGGCCTGGTGGGATGGGCCGCGGGCCTGCTGGGCTGACTGTCCACAGCCGGGACGCTGCCAGCAACCGGTAGCCTCCAGATTGGTGGCACCGTCGCGGGGATGACCACTGCCACCAACCGCATCGGGCGGATCGGCGAGGAGCTTGCCGTACGCCATCTGCAGCGCCTCGGCTACACCATCGTCGCGCGCAACTGGCGGGTAAGGGTCGAAGGCGTCCGCGGTGAGCTGGACATCGTCGCCACCGACGCCGGAGCGCTGGTCTTCTGCGAGGTCAAGACCCGCCGTCGAGCAGGACCGGATGGGCCGGCGTTGGCCGCGGTGGATCGGGGCAAGCAACGCCAGCTGCGTCGCCTGGCCGGTCTGTACCTTGCGGAGCACGGGGGCTACGGCGCGGAGGTCCGCTTCGACGTGGTCGGCGTCGCCTGGCCGGCCACCGGCGGTGCCGCCGAGCTGGTGCACGTGCGAGCCGCGTTCTAGTGGTCGGCCGGGTGCGGACCGTGGCCGTCGTCGGCCTGGAGGCTGTGGCCGTCACCGTGGAGGCGCACGTCGCCGGCGGCCTGCCGGGATTCTCGGTGATCGGGTCATGGGGCCCGGCCGCCGGCCAGGCCGCTGACCGGGTGCGCACGGCCCTGGCTGCCGTCGGTGTTGCGATGCCGGGGCGCAAGGTGCTGATCTCACTGGCGCCCGCCGATCTGCCGAAGGCCGGCGCCCGCTTCGACCTAGCGGATGCAGTATAGGCCTATACTTAGCGGCATGTCTAGAGCCGCTGTGATCTACGCCCGAATCTCCAAGGACCGCGTCGGCGCCGGACTCGGCGTAGAACGGCAGGAGCAGGAGTGCCGCGACCTCGCGGAGCAGCTCGGCTGGACCGTTGTAGGTGTCCACACCGACAACGACCTAAGTGCGTACACCGGCAAGCGACGCCCGGGCTACGAGCAGCTGCTGCGTGACCTCAAAGACGGCCGCGCTGACGGGGTGCTCGTGTGGCACACCGACCGCCTCCACCGTTCCCCCTCGGAGCTGGAGGAGTACGTCACCATCGGCGAGGCCCGAGGCGTCGCCACGCACACCGTCAAGGCC
>JALZLF010000110.1 GCA_030858865.1 Actinomycetota bacterium
GAAGTTCCGTCTTCCACAGGTTAGCGAGGCCAGCGGCCACCGCAACCCAACATGAGCGTAGAGGACTGAGATTTTCAGCCCGGCAGTGGCTCAGCCGTTAGGCGCGCCAGCGACGGGACAGCGGTCGACCACGCCCATCAGCTCGATCAGCGCCGTGGAAAGCCGCCATCAGGACCAAGGGCAGGGCGATCACGCCCAGCGCCAGCAGCAGCATCAGGACCCAGGACACGGGCATCCCACCAGTCGGGGAGTCGATCCGGCAAGCCTACGACCTCACTGAGCCGGCCTCACTGAGCCGGTCCTAGCCCCTCGGGCAGGCGCACGCGCCAACCTTCCTCGACGCCGAGGTCGTCGAAGCGGCCCTGGTTGACCTCCAGCGCCCCCCGGTACACCAATTCGGGGTTGTAGGTGGGACACGGACCGGCGGTGCACGGATCCATGTCCAGCACGCGCAGGATCTCGCCTCGGCGGTCGAAGAAGGCGATCGACAGCGGAATGCGAGTGTTCTTCATGTAGAAGCCGCCGTCGGTGTCGCTGGGGAAGCGGAACACCATGCCCGCGTCCGCCGCCAGCTCGGTGCGCTCCATGAGGCCGTAGCCCCGCTCAGCTGGGTCGTCGGCGACCTCGACTTCCAGGGTGTGCTCGGCGTCCGGGCCGCTGAGGGTCAGCGCCACGGTGGCCGGGTCACTGGCGGTCCCGGGAGCGCTGGACGGGGCCGGTCGGATCGGCGCGGGAACCGGGTCGGCTGGCGAGGCGGAGCAGGCGACGGCGAGCAGCAACGTTGCCAGCAGCGGGCGCATACTGCTGAAAGGATAGAGGCGCCGGTGGGCGCCGGTGGGCGGCGGAGAGGGGCGCGATGCGACGCGGCGTGCTGCTGGTGCTGGTGCTGATTGGCTGCGGGCTGCCGCGAGACCCCCGCCGGCACGCTGGCGCGCGTGCAGGCTACGACGCTGCGGGTGGGCATGGTCAGCGAACCGCCGTGGACCGGGTTCGAAGGCGGCGAGCCGACCGGCATCGAGGTCGACCTGGTGCGAGAGCTGGCGCGGGACGTCGGCAGCGAGGTCGAGTGGGGACCGGGTTAACAAGCCGAGCTGTTCGCGGCCCTGCAGGTCCGGGCGCTCGACCTGGTCATCGGGGGCCTGACCGCCGACGACCCGTTCGTGGCCGCCAGCGCGGTGACCCGCCCCTACACCGCGACCCGGGTGGTCGTCGGCGTGCCGGAGGATGCCCCGCCGCGCCAGGACGTCGAGGGGCTGCGTGTCGCCGTCGAGCCCGGGGCCGAGGCAGCCGGGACGCTGGTGGAGCTCGGCGCGGTTCCGGTGCTCACCGACGACGTCACCAGCATTCCTGAGGATGCCGACGCCGCCGTCGACGAGTGGCTGCTGGACGACTGGGCGAATCCAGCGAGCAGACCCCCGACCGCGAACCTGCCGGCTGACCGGGCTGTCGCAGTGGCGGATCGGGCGGGTGCGGGCGCCTCAAGGACAGCGGTCCAACACCGAAGTACCCAGCATGGGATCCGCCGCCGCTTGGCTGGCCACGCCACCGGCCGACAACCCTGATCGCGGGGTCGCGCAGCTGCGTTCCCTGGTCGCCATGGCCGCCCTGCTCGGCGATCAGCGCCCCCTCAACGAGGTCATCGAGGTCGCGGCTGAGGCCGCCAGGGCGGCGTTGGGCGCCGCCTCGGTGTCCATCAGCCGTTGGGAACCTCAACACAACGTGCTGCGAACCATGGTCAACGTCGGCCACCTTGGCCCTGACGAGGAACGATTTCCTGCCGACGAGGTCTGCCCTGGGAAGCAGTGGTGGTTCGCCGGCGCCGAGGCCGCCGAGGTCGCGGGACGGATCCACTTCGCCACATTGGACGGAGACGATCCGGTGTCGGTCGACCTGCTGCGATCGGTCGCCAAGGAGTCCGCCATCGCCGTGCCCATCGTGGTCGAGGGCGCGACGTGGGGTGAGCTGTGGGCCACGACCGCGAGGGCCCAACCGCGTTTCCAGCGCCACGACGCGGAGTTCATGCTGGCGATCGCCGCGCACATCGCCGCGGGGATCGCCAGCGCGACCTGGCGTGAGCGACTGGCGGTGTTGGCCTACACCGACCCGCTGACCGGACTGGCCAACCGCCGGGCCTTCAACGAACAGCTGGAGGGCTTGATGGTCGAGGGGGCCGCGTCGCGGCATCTGGTGTTGCTGGTGTGCGATGTCGACGACTTGAAGGGCATCAACGACGGGCTCGGGCACACCACGGGGGATGAAGCGATCGTGCGGGTCGCGCATGCCTTGCAGGCAGCCGTCGCTACGATGCCCAGCGCGCTGGCGGGTCGCATCGGCGGTGACGAGTTCTGCGTGCTGCTGGACAGCCACGATGTCGACGTGGCCCGCGCCGTGGCCGAGCAGGCCAACCGCACACTGGCCGAGATGGACGGTCCGCACGTCTCCTTGTCGTGCGGCATAGCGTCGAGCGCCGGCGTGACGCGCATGCCGGAGCTGTTCCACCTCGCCGACACGGCGCAGTTCACCGCCAAGCGGGCGGGGCCGGGCAACGTCTGCGTCGCCGGCGAACCCGGCGTGCCGTCGGCGGCCGCGTATCCGCGGCACGACCGCCAGCGGCGACGGCTGCGCGGCTCACGAGTGGTGGGCAGCAACGTCATCGCCGATGTCCTGGGGCTGCTGGACGACACCCGAGGAGTCGCCGAGCCAGACGACCGCCTGGTCGCGGTCGCGATGCGGCTCGCCGACACTCTGGACGCAACGGGGTGGGCTGTGTCGCTGGTGCGTCCCGACCTCGACGAGATCCGCACCGTGCGCACGATGGACACCGAGCGGGCGCCGGTGTTGGGCCTGCCCGACCAGCGCTGGACTTCCCAGCCTGGGACGTACCGCCTCTCGGACTACCCCCGGACCGCCGAGGTGGTCACCGCGGGGGCCGTTGCCGTGCAGTACGCCGACGGACCCGAGGCGGACCCGTTGGAGGTAGCGCTGCTCAACGAGCTCGGCAGCTGCGCGGTCCTGATCACCGCCTCGTCGTCGGCTGCGGTAGGCACCTACCTGCTGGAGCTGTACGCCGACGCGCGAACCGCCGACCTCGACGACGCCGCGCCGTGGGTCCGCCTGCTGGTGGCCGAGGCCGTTCGTGGCGCGCAGGCTGGCGCGCCGCGCTGACCGCCGCGCCGTCGCGAGGTTCGCCGGCAACGGCACGGCGCCATTACCATCGTGCGGCGATCACATGCCGGGCTGTAGGTGTCCGGCTCGGTTCCCGACGATCGGTGGAGCAGCCGTTGGAGACGCTGGACGTCGTCCGCATCGTCGGCAGCCTGCTCGTCATCACGGTCGGCACCGCTGTAGCGGCTCGACGAGTCCGCTTCCTGGTCCGCCTGGTCCGCAGGGCCCGCCCGATGCCGGAACGTTCCGGCCCACTCGGCGAGAAGCTGCGCTACCAGCTGCGCCACGTCGCCGCTCAGGAGAAGCTGCTGCAGTGGACCGGCCCTGGGATCTTCCACTTCCTGATCTTCTGGGGCTTTCTGATCCTGCAGAGCCAGTCGCTGGAGGCGCTCGGCGAGGTATTCGACCCCGAATTCTCCATCCCCTTGATCGGGCGCAGCAACCTGTTGGGCTTCGCTCAGGACCTGTTCACGGTCCTGGTGCTGGTGGCCGTGATCGGCTTCGCGTGCTACCGGCTCGCGCAGCGACCGGCGAGCGCTGGGCGCTCCTCGCGGTTCGCCGGCTCCAACCTCGACCAGGGCTGGTACGTCCTGCTGCTGGAGCTCGGGCTGCTGTACACCGTCATGGTGCTGCGCGCGGTCCGTGCAGCGAAGGGCACGCTGCCGTATCCCGACGGCGCCCTTCTCTCGCAATGGCTCGGCGACCGCTTGCTCGGCGGCGTCTCCGAGCACGGGCTGGAGGTCATCGCCACGGTCTTCTTGCTGGCGCACCTGTCGGTGCTGTTCGGCTTCCTGGTCTTCGTCGTCAACTCCAAACACCTGCACATCTTCACCACCCCGATCAGCGTGTGGTTCTCCCGCCAGCCGAAGGCCCTTGGGAAGCTGGAGACCGAGCACATCGACGTTGAGGCTATGTCCGAAGACGACGTCCTCGGCGTCGGCCAGATCGAGCACTTCGGGTTCAAGCGGCTGCTGGACATGTACTCGTGCACCGAGTGCGGTCGCTGCCAGACGCAGTGCCCGGCGTGGAACACGGGCAAGCCGCTGTCGCCCAAGCTGCTGATCATGGACCTCCGCGACCATCTGTACGCCAAGGGGCCACAGCTCTTGGACGGTCCGGCGGCGAGCACTGGGTCGGCGGCCGCCGAGTCCCACGCCGGCGTCGACGTGCTCAAGATACCGCTGGTCGGCGACGCCCCCGGGCAGGACGGCGTGGTCATCGACTACGACGTGCTGTGGAGCTGCACGACCTGCGGCGCCTGCGTCGAGGAGTGCCCCGTCGACATCGAGCACGTCGATCACATCCTCGACCTGCGCCGGTTCAAGGTGCAGATGGAGTCAAGCTTTCCGACCGAGGCCGGCGGGATGCTGCGCAATGTCGAGAACTCCGGTGATCCGTGGGGCCTGGGTCAGGCGAAGCGGATGGAGTGGGCGGCCGGCCTGGACGTGCCGGTGGTCGACGGCAAGCTCGATGACGACGTCGAGTACTTGTTCTGGGTCGGCTGCGCCGGCGCGCTGGAGGACCGTTCCAAGAAGGTCACCCGCACGGTCGCCGAGCTGTTCAACGCGGCTGGGGTGCGCTGGGCGGTGCTTGGTGCGGCCGAGTCCTGCACCGGTGACCCCGCTCGCCGTCTCGGCATGGAGTACCTGTTCCAGATGATGGCGCAGGCCAACGTCGAGACACTCAACTCAGTCGGCGCTCGCAAGATCGTTGCGACCTGCCCGCATTGCTTCAACACCCTACGCAACGAGTACCCGGACTTCGGCGGCAACTTCGAGGTGATCCACCACACCGAGCTGCTCAGCCACCTGGTGGCCGAGGGGCGCCTGGCCCCGCAGTCGGCGGTCACCGCGCGCGTCACGTATCACGACCCGTGCTACCTGGGCCGGCACAACGACGTCTACGACCCGCCGCGGGCGGTGGTGGACCGGGTGGAGGGGCTTGAGAAGGTGGAGATGGCCCGCTGTCGCAACCACGGGTTCTGTTGCGGGGCAGGCGGCGCTCGCTTCTACATGGAGGAGACGATCGGCCGGCGGGTCAACCACGAGCGCATCGACGAGGCGCTCGGGCTGCAACCCGACCTGGTGTCGACCGCCTGCCCGTTCTGCATGGTGATGCTCGACGACGCCGTGGCGGACAAGATGGGCCGCGGCGAGCTGGCCGAAGGCCAGGTCCGCGTCGTGGACGTGTCGCAGATCCTGGCGGAGTCGCTGCTGCCCGTCGCCGCGGTCAACGGCCGGCCCGCAACCGACGCCGGCGGCGGGAATTCCGCGACTGCTGCCGGCGACGGGAACCCTGGGGTCCATCCCGGCGTCTGACCGCGCAACACGTCGATCCTTGGAGGCGACATGCGCGGCAGAAGAGTGGGAACCGCACTGGCTGGGCTCGCGCTGGCGGCCTGCACGGCCTCGCCAGGCGGCCGCGGAGCGATGCCGAACGGCCAGACCAACCTCGGCGGACGCGAGGTTGTGCTGGCTGCCGCGCTGGAGCCGTTCGCCGCCTGCGACGACCTGCTGGCGTACTTCCAACGCCAGGCCCTTGAACAGGTTGGGCCGTGGGGGTTGCCAGGCGCCGGCGGTTTCGGCGACATCGAAGCGATGGAGGCCGTCCCCGCCGCTGGAACGGAGGGGGGCGCAGCTGTCGGGGACACGCGGGTGTCAGCACCGGAAGCCGGTGTCGACTTCTCGGGCACCAACGTCGCCGAGCGAGGCGTCGACGAGCCGGACGTGGTCAAGACCGACGGGCGCATCGTCGCCACCATCGCCCGCGGCAAGCTGCAGGTCGTCGACCTAGCTCGTCCCGACGCCGACGCGGCGACGCTACCGCTGGACGGGTGGGGCCACGAGCTGCTCCTCGACGGCGAGCGGCTGCTGGTGCTGGCGACCACCGACTCCGGCAGCGTCCCAGGTCCCGCCGAGCGAACGGGTCTCGTCGGCCCCTACGGCTACGCCGCTCCGATCTCGGTCCTGACACTCGTGGACCTCACTGACCCCGCCGCCCCGCGTGTGGAGACCGAGCTGGTCCTGGACGGCGCCTATCGCTCGGCGCGCATGACCGACGGCACGGCACGGGTCGTGCTCGCCTCACAGCCGACCGGCCTTGACTTTGTGCAGCCGGAAGGCGGCGGCCTTCGTTCCGAGCTGGACGCAACCGAACGCAACCGCCGGATCATCAGCGAGTCGACCATCGACGACTGGCTGCCCTACTTCCTGCGCGAGGACCGCCGTAGCGGCGAGACGTCGGAGGGCACGCTGCTGGACTGCGACGCCGTCTCACGCCCGCGGCAGTTCTCCGGACTGGGGCTGTTGTCGGTCCTTTCGATCGACCTCGGCGGCTCGCTCACCCCTGGCGGCGGCACCGCGATCGTCGCCAGCGGCGACACGGTGTACGCGTCACCGCGGACCCTGTACGTCACGACCAACCGCTGGTACGACGAGGCCGCCGGCGCGGGGTTCCCGGTGCCCCCCGATGTCGGAGAGGACTACACCACCGAGATCCACGCCTTTGACATCTCCGACCCGTCGGCGGCTCGCCACGTCGCGTCCGGGCGGGTGCGCGGCCACCTGCTCAACCAGTTCTCGATGTCCGAGCACGAGGGTCGCCTGCGTGTCGCCACCACCGACGGCGGCCCGTGGTCGGACGACGGTTCGCAGAGCTTCGTCACCGTGCTGGAAGCGCGCGACGGGCGGCTGCGGCAGGTCGGTCGCGTCGGTGGCCTCGGCCGAGGCGAGCGCATCTACTCGGTGCGCTTCATCGGCAACCTCGGCTACATCGTGACGTTCCGCCAGACCGATCCGCTGTACACCATCGACGTGAGCGACCCGACCACCCCCCGGGTCGTCGGCGAGCTGAAGATCCGGGGGTACTCGGCCTACCTGCACCCCGTCGGCGACGACCTGCTGCTCGGGGTCGGTCAGGACGCCAGCGTCCGCGGCCGAACACTCGGCACGCAGCTGTCGCTGTTCGACGTGTCGGATCCGGCCGCGCCGGCCAGGGTGGCGCAGACCAAGCTGCCCGACAGCTACAGCGAGGCCGAGTACGACCATCGGGCGTTCCTGTACTGGCCTCCGACGCGCCTGGCCGTCGTGCCGGTCGAGTCGTTCGGCCCCGATCCCGCGACCGGCGCCGAGAAGCTGGCCGCCGAGGCTCGCGGGTTCTCGATTCGTCGCGGCGCCATCACCGACGTCGGCCGGGTCAGCCATGGTCCCGCGGCGTCGTATGACGGATGGGGTGCTCAGATCCGCCGCTCGCTGGTGGTCGGCGACACCCTGGTGACGGTCTCCGAGCGTGGCCTGATGGTCAGCGACCTGGCCACCTTCGCCGAGAAGTCCTTCGTGCGCTTTCGGTAGAGCCGGCGCGGCTTCGGCGGTCAGATGCCGCCGACGGACAGCCACTCCGCACCAGCAATGGCCCTTGGCCGCCGGGAAAGGCCGAGTCTGGGATGTCGACCAGCAGGGTTGTCCGAGGCCGTGCGAGGATGCCGCTCTGCCGTGGGCGCAGGCCGTCCCCGGTGGCCAGCGCCACCTGCCCCTCGGGCAACCGCCGTCGCGACAACCCGGCGAAGGGGCGTTGCGCGGCCCCGACCCCCGCACGGGATGGCGCCGCGAACGTGACGTCGGACTGGAGGCGACACGGTCAGACCGAGATTGGCCGCCTCGAAGAGCAACAATCGACCACGGTAGTGTCCCATGGCCGCACCGTGAAGAACACCAGCGCGATCAGAACGAGCACAATCAACACCAGGTTTACCGTCCAGGCGATCCGCGAGCCGGCGACCACACCAGCGGGAATCACCAGCCACAGCAGGCTTGCTGGTCTGCTGCCCGGTCGCGTCGCCAACCAGATGTACGCCGCCATCGCCAACGCCAGCACGAGCCAGGCGGCCAACGGCGCGGAACGGATGGCCAGCCACCGGCGGGTCAGCCAGCCGTCAGCTGCCGCGGCGGGTGTGGTCATGACGGATCCGTAAAGTTCTGGAAGTAGCGGCTGGCGGTCGGGCCCCGCTGGCCCTGGTACTTGCTGCGCAGGTCACGGGTGCCGTACGGCCGCTCGGCGGGCGTCGAGAGCGCAAAGAACGCGAGCTGGCCGATCTTCATCCCCGGGTAGATGGCGATCGGCAGGTTCGCCACGTTCGACAGCTCCAACGTCAGCCAGCCATCCCAGCCACAGTCGACGAACCCAGCGGTGCTGTGAATCAGCAGGCCAAGACGTCCCAGCGACGACTTGCCCTCCAACCGCGCGACGAGGTCGTCGGGCAGCGTGACCCGCTCGTAGGTGCTGCCGAGCACGAACTCGCCAGGATGCAGGATGAACGCCTCGTCGTCGTCAACCTTGACCAGCTCGGTGAGATCGGGCTGGTGCTCGCGTACGTCGATGAACGGGTGCCGGTGGTTAGCGAAGACCCGGAAGCTGGAATCCACGCGGACGTCGACGCTGGACGGCTGGATGGCCTGTTCGCCGAGCGGATCGACCACGATGCGGCCAGCCTCGATGGCCTCCCGGATGCTGCGGTCGGACAGGATCACGGGCCCTCCCTCCGTCAACCGCAGCGGGCTCATCCGCAGCCGATGCGCCCCAGTCACGCAATGCTAGAACACGAGATGCTGAGCCCCGGAGTAGCTCACCTTGGAGGTCGACCCCTACACTGATCGCACCTTCCCCTGTGCACACCGCCAGACCCGGAAGGTTCTTTTGTGACATGTCCCACGTTCGACCTCCGCGCTGCGCTGCGGCAGCGCACTTCCGAGCAGTTGGCCCATCCGCTGTGGCGCGTTCCGCACTCGCCGAGGCACTGCAGGGCCGAGGGCCGCTGGCCGGCGTCGGGCCGTACGGACTGGTCTACCCGGTCCGCTCGGGCAGGCCCTCCCGACCGCCGAGCGCCTGACTTTCAGCCGCGATTCACGCCGGGATCTGGGCTCGACCGACCCGCCTGTCTGGCGGCGCGGCCCGCCCCTGTTCGCTGAACATGTCTTCGATCCGCAGCCGCCTGCGATCCGACAGCTCCTCGCTGGGAAAGACCTCGGAGATGATCTCGAGGACCTCGTCCGCCGACTTGAGGTCAAGTTGGGCGACCAGTGTCCCGAGGTCCTCCAAGTCTTGCTGGCGTCCGGCGAGCGACTTCATCGCCACGAGGTGCCGGGCTGAGGCGGCCTGGACGCGCAGATGAGGGTGGTCGAACACCGGCGCGGCACCTCGTCCTCGACGGTGGTCAGTAGGCCGACGCCTGGTCGTGCAGCCACCACGGGGGCAACCCCAGCTCCGCGGCCACGATGCGGCCTTCTTCAAGCGCCACGCCATGCGGCACGAAGACGGCGTCGACGTCCCGAGTTGCCCGATCGACGCCGTACGCGAGAATCATCGCCGCGCCACCAAAGACGTAGATGTCACCGCGAACCTCGCGACCGCGGAGTCGTTCTGCCAGCCTGCGGAATGCCCCGCTCCAGGTGATCACGGTCCAGCAGGGGCGCCTTGTCCGTCATACGACGTCGAGGTCCCCCCGGTCGAGCAATATTCCGCGACGACGAAATGATGCCGGACTGGTCTCCATGGCCGCCGCCCGAGCGGCGGGTAGGTCGCTGAGGAACCATGCGGCCGACAGGAACCGCTGCTCCTCCAGTGTCCACTCGGGGCAGTGCAGACGTGCATGGAAGACCAGGTGTTCCACAAGCGCCCCCAGGAAGGCGTCCCAACGAGGGTCGACCGGTGCGGGCCGGTCGTCCAGCAGTCGCTGCCGATGTGGAAGCGGCTCTTGTCGGAACTCCTCCAGAAACTCGCGGACCAGTCGCCACCGCACTCTCGGATCGGTCGCCGCACGCAGCTGCTCGGCCAGGCCAGCCGCGGTCATCGCCGCGTACGGTGGCCAGTCCCGAGAGCCGGTAGGAGCAACTGGAAAGGCGTCGAGATCGCCCATGGCACCGCCAACGGTAGCCGGGGGAGCGCGGCGCTCGACCAGGTGGTGCGCAGCAGCGGCAGATCGCGGCAGGGCGACAAGGCGGCAGTCGACTGTTGTGACAGGTTCGTAACGGCGGACCGCTACGGCGAGCGGTACGGTCGAAGTCCAGATCACCGAGCTCGGAGGCACCATGCTGTTCGGACGCACCAAGACCCGCAGGATCACCACCGACGACGCGCTGCCCGGCCGCGACACGCCAGTTGCCGTGCCGCGCCAGCACTTCGTCAACGGCCACACCTTGGCGCCACCGTTCCCAGACGGGATGCAGCAGGCGGTGTTCGGCATGGGCTGCTTCTGGGGCGCTGAACGGCTGTTCTGGCAGCTGGAGGGTGTCTGGACCACCGCCGTCGGCTACGCCGGCGGGCACACGCCCAACCCCACGTACAACGAGGTGTGCTCCGCGCGGACCGGCCACACCGAGGTGGTACTGGTCGTCTTCGACCCCGAGGTTGTGTCCTACGACGACGTGCTGAAGGTGTTCTGGGAGGGCCACGACCCGACGCAGGGCATGCGCCAGGGCAACGACGTCGGAACGCAGTACCGCTCGGCGGTGTACGCCAGCGACGAGGCGCAGCTCGCCGTCGCCGAAGCGTCACGCGACCGCTACCAGCCCGTGCTCGACCGGGCCGGCTACGGGGCGATCACCACCGAGATCGCCGGCGCGCCGCCCTTCTACTACGCCGAGGACTACCATCAGCAGTACCTGGCCAAGAACCCCGGCGGCTACTGCGGCATCGGCGGAACCGGCGTATCCTGCCCGGTCGGGCTGGTCACCAGCGACTGAGCGGCGTCTGCTCGCGCGGGGGTCGCTGGCGCTGGCCGCCGTGCCCGCCCGTCCCGTATCATCCGGGCGCGCCCGCGGGTGTAGTTCAATGGCAGAACACGAGCTTCCCAAGCTCGCAACGGGGGTTCGATTCCCCTCACCCGCTCCACGCAAAGGCCCAGGTGAGAGCCGGTTTCCGGTTCCCTGGGCCTTCGTCGTACCCAGGCAAATGCTCGCACGCTGCTCGCAAGCGACGTTCATGCGCTCTTCTCCGTCTCGTCGGGACCTTCTTCTTCGTCGTCCTGGATGGCACCAAAGACCAGCTCCATGAAGCGCTCCGCGGCCTCGGGCTGCATGCCCGGCATGATGTGGGCGTAGGTATCGAGCGTGAACGCCACCGAGCTGTGACCAAGCCTCTCGGACACCACCTTCGGGTTCACGCTTGAAGCCAGAAGCAATGTGGCGTGCGTGTGCCTGACGTCATGCAGACGAATTCTCGGGACGCCGGCGACCTTGACGGCACGCATGAAGGCCAGCGAGATGGCCGGC
>JALZLF010000165.1 GCA_030858865.1 Actinomycetota bacterium
GTACCACACCCGCCCGTGCACCCCGCGCAACGGCACGGCGCCGTACTGGCGGCTGTCAGTCGACTGCGCCGCGTTGTCGCCCAGCACCACCAGGCCCGCCCCACCCGCCGACAACCACCGGCCGTCGACGAGCACCCGCTCGCCGGGTAACGCGGCGACGCGCTTGACCACCCAGCGGTCCGGCTCGGCAGGGTCGCGGACCACCACCAGTTCACCGCGACGCAGGCGACGCACCGGGCGGACCAGCAGTCGGTCGCCTGGCAGCAGCGTCGGTGCCATGGAAACACCTTTGACGGCCACCCGGCACGGCGTCGCCGACCAGTTGCAAGCGGCGACCGCGAGCAGCATCGACAGGCCACACCGCAACCCGGGACGCCGAGTTTCCACCGCTGCCATGTGGATAGAGTAGAGACCACGGACTGCGCACCCCCGCAACCAGCGCAACCCGCAAGGAGTCCTCTCCAATGCCTTTCGCCAGCCGACTGCTGGGTCTGTTCGACCGGATCAGCGCGCCCACAACGGTCCATGCCCACTGCGACATCCCGTGTGGCGTGTACGACCCCGAGCAGGCGCGCATCGAAGCCGAGTCCGCGTACAAGATCATCGAGAAGTACCACGGTTCCGACGACGAGCTGTTCCGCCAGCGCTGCGTGATCGTCAAGGAGGAGCGCACGGACCTGGCCAAGCACCACATCTCGGTGCTGTGGAGCGACCACTTCAAGCCTGAGCACCTCGAGCAGTTCCCCAACCTGCACGACGTGTTCTGGCGGGCGCTCAAGCAGTGCTCGGCGGTGAAGCGCTCGCTGGACGCTCAGGAGGCCCAGAAGCTGCTCGACCTCATCGACGAGATCGACGCCATGTGGCAGAAGACGGGCGGTCTGGAGACCACCCGCAAGAACGGCCGTCCCGCCTCCTAGTCTCGGTGGTGCGGCAGCGCAGGGCCTCGCCGGTTGGCGGGGCCTTCGCCATGGGTGGCCCGAGATGAGGTTCGAGCCGGTCGACCGAAGCCTGGCGGCCCTCGCCGCGGCGTGCGGGGTCACCACGTCCTACTTCGACTACCGCAACCGGCCGGTGGACACCGGAGCCGAGCCGGTCCGCCTGGCTCTGGCGGCGATGGGCGTGGCGGCCGATGACGCCGCGGCGGTGCGCGACTCCCTGGAACGCCTGCGCAGCGAGGCCGCCGGACAGCTGCTGGCGCCCAGCTCGGTGGTGCGCGCCGGCACCGCCGCCACGGTGGCGCTGCCAGCGGGCACCGGCGTGGTCGAGGCCGCGGTGCGCACCGAAGACGGCACGCTGCGACCGCTGCCGGGCGGCGAGCCCGACCGTGTTGCCGTGCCGGCAGATCTTCCACCCGGCTACCACCAGCTTCGCATCGCCACCGGCTCGGCCGAGGCCTCGGCGCTGCTCGTGGTCGCTCCCCTCCACTGCCCGCTGCCTGGGGGCAAGCGACGAAGCTGGGGGTGGATGGCGCAGCTGTACTCCGCGTGCAGCCGCGAGTCGTGGGGCATGGGCGACTACGGCGACCTGGCGACGCTGGCCGCCTGGAGCGGCGGCCTCGGAGCCGCGATGCTGCTGGTCAATCCGTTGCACGCCGCAGTCCCGGTCCTGCCGCAGAACGACAGCCCCTACTACCCGTCCAGCCGCCGCTACCGCAGCCCCCTGTACCTGCGCCTGGAGGCGCTGCCAGAGCACGACGCGCTGCCCGACACTGACCGAGCCGAGGTCGCGCGCCTCGCCGCCCAGGCGCGTTCGGCCAGCGGTGACGGCCGCATCGACCGCGACGCCGTCTTCGTGGCCAAGACCGCCGGGCTCGAGCTGCTGGCGACCGCGCCACGCTCGCCCGGACGGGTCGCCGCCTTCGCCGCCTGGCGGCAGGAGCAGGGTCAGGGCGTCGTGGACTTCGCGACCTTCTGCGCGCTCGCCGAACGCCACGGCACCCCGTGGCAGCACTGGCCCGCCGCCTTGCGGCATCCCCGCGAACCGGCGGTGGTGCGGGCCGGCACACAGCTGGCGGCTCGCGTCGAGTTCCACATCTGGCTGCAGTGGCTGTGCGACACCCAACTGGCGGAGGCAGCCGCCGCGGCGGGCGGCAGCGGCATGGCCGTCGGAGTGGTCCACGACCTGGCCGTCGGCGTCGATCCCGGCGGTGCGGACGCCTGGGCGTTGCAAGACGATCTGGCTGTCGCGATGACCGTTGGCGCCCCACCCGACGGCTTCAACCAGCGGGGCCAGGACTGGCGGCTCCCGCCGCTGCTGCCGGGACGCCTGGCGGCCACCGGCTACGCGCCGTTCCGCGACATGCTGCGCTCGGTCCTGCGATCCGCCGGTGGGGTACGCGTCGATCACATCATGGGCTTGTGGCGACTGTGGTGGGTGCCAGAGGGCCGGCCGGCGTCGGACGGCATCTACGTGCGCTACCCCGCCGAGGAGCTGCTGGGCGTGCTCGCCCTGGAGGCGCACCGGGCCAATGCCCTGGTCATCGGCGAGGACCTGGGAACAGTCGAGGACGGTGTCCGCGAAACGCTGGCGTCCCGGCAGATCCTGTCGTCGCGGGTGCTGTACTTCGAGCACGTCGATGACGACGCCGACCAGCCGCTGCTGCCCGCCGCCGACTACCCGCCGCTGGCAGTGACGTCGATCACCACCCACGACCTGCCGACCGCCGCCGGCTGGTGGGCCGACGAGGACGTCCGGGTGCAGACCGAGCTGGGGCTGTACGGCGCCTCGACGACCCCGCAGGCGGAGGCGGATCGCAAGGCCGGCGAGCGGGCGCAGATGTGCGCACTGCTGGTGGCAGAGGGCCTGGTCGACCCCCACGCCACCGACGACGAGCTGGTCGCCGCCATGCATGCGTTCCTCGCCCGCACGCCGTCGGTGCTGGTCGCCACCGGCCTTGGCGACGCGCTGGGCGACCGGCGGCAACCCAACCTGCCTGGCACCACCGACGAGTATCCCAACTGGCGCCTGCCGCTGGCGCGCTGGCGCGCTGGCGCCCCGGAGCCGGTCGACCTGGAGGAAGTCATGGCCGACCCGCGTGTCCTTGACGTCGCCGCTGCCTTGAACGCCCGCTGAGCAGATCCGCCGGCGTGACCCAGGCGGCACCTACCTTCGGGCGTTACCCGCTCACGTCCACTTGGCCAGCCACAGCTGCTCACCGAGGTCGGCGAGGTTGTCCAGCTCGCCCTCGGCCTCGTCGACGTGGTGCTCCTCGTCACGCAGGAATCCCTCGAGGAAGGTCCGTGTGCCGGGATCGGTCTCGTCGGTGCAGATGCCGATCGCCCGCCGGTAGCGCTCGACCGCGGCGACCTCCAGATCGTAGTTGGCCCGGAACTGCTCGATCACCGACTCGCCCACCATCACCGTGAAGAGACGTTGCAGGTTGGGAACGCCGTCGAGGAACAGGATCCGCTCGATGAGGGTCTCGGCGTGGCGCATCTCGGCGATGGACTCGTCGTGGTAGTCCTTGGCCAGGCGTGCGTAGCCCCAGCTGGCCGCCATCTTCGATGCGATGAAGTACTGGTTGACGGCCGTCAGCTCGGCAGTGAGCGCTTCGTTGAGGACCTCGATGACCGCTGGGCTTCCCTGCATGCTGGGTCCTTTCCGACCGGCGGGCGGTCAGCGTAGGGTCGAAACGGACTGTGGATCAACCAACCCTTGCTGAACCGGACAGCCGCGGCACTCGCCCAGCATGCGGCTGATGGTGGGGACGCAACCACCGCAGACACTGCCAGCGCCGCAGGCCTGCGCCACGTCGAACTCGTCGCGAGCGCCGGCGTCGATGACCTCGCGTACGGCCGACTCGTGCACGGCTTTGCAGTGGCAGACCAGCAACACCCGGCTCCGTTAAGTAAGGCTTCCTTTATCGTATGCACTCCACCGCCGGTTCACCACTCGCCCAGGTCTCGCTCCCGCGCCCAGGCGTCGAGCAGGTCGTACGCCTGCTGGTCGGTCATGGGTCCTGAGTCCAGCCGCGCCTCCAGCAGCATCTGACGGGCCTTGCCGATGTCGGGACCCGGCGGCAGACCCAGGTGGCGCATGATCTGGCGGCCATCCAGCTGCGGGCGGATCCTCGCGAGCTCCTCTTCGGCCTGCAGCCGGGCGATGCGGGCCTCCAGATCGTCCATCGCGCGCTGCAAGCGCCGGGCCTTGGCGCGGTTGCGGGTTGTGACATCGGCACGGGTGAGGCGGTTGAGCCGGAGCAGCTGCTCGGGCCTGCCGGCGTCTCGCACGTAGCGACGCACCGCGGCGTCGGTCCAGGCGTCTTCGGCGTACCCGTGGAAGCGAAGATGCAGGTAGATCAGCTCCCCGACGTCGGCGATGACGTCGTTGGGGTAGCGAAGGGCACGCAACCGCTTGTCGGCCAGGCGCTTGCCAACCACCTCGTGGTGGTGGAACGTGACCTTGCCGTCCGGGTGGAACTCGCGGGTGGCGGGCTTGCCGATGTCGTGCAGCAGCGCCGCCAGGCGCAGGATCACGTCGTCGGTCGGGCAGCCGTCGACCACCGCCAGAGTGTGGGTGTAGACGTCCTTGTGGTGGTGCACGGGGTCGTGCTGCATGCGCAGGGCACCGACCTCCGGCAGGAACCGGTCAGCCAGCCCGGTGTCGCACAGCAGGTCCATGCCCCGGGCCTGGTGCGGCGCGCAGATCAACTTGTCCAGTTCAGCGCGGATGCGTTCCCGGCTGATCTCGTCGAGGTGGCCGGCCATTGCGGTTGCCGCCTTGCGCGTGGCGTCGTCGGGCTCGGCGTCCAGCACCGCGGCGAAGCGGGCCAGGCGCACCAGCCGCAGCGGATCGTCGGAGAAGCTGTCCTCGGGGGCGAGGGGTGTGCGCAGCACACGCGACCGCAGATCGGCCAGCCCCCCGAACGGGTCGACGAAGCGATGGTCGGAAAGGCGCACGGCCATCGCGTTGCAGGTGAAGTCACGTCGCGACAGGTCCGCCGTGATGTCGCCCGCGAAGCGCACGTCGGGATGGCGCGAGCCGGCCGAATAGCGGTCGGCGCGGAAGGTGGTGATCTCCAGCTTCCAGCCGTTGCGCGCCGCGCTGATGGTGCCGAAGCGTTCGCCGGGCAGCCACACGGCGTCGGCCCAGTCCTGCATCAGCCGCTTGGTCTGTGACGGCGCAGCCGAGGTCGCGAAGTCCAGATCGTCATGGGCGCGGTCGAGGAAGGCGTCGCGGACCGTGCCACCGACCAGGTACAGCTCGTGGCCAGCGTCGGCGAAGCGCCGGCCCAGCTCGTCGGCCACCGGGTAGCTGGCGAGGAGACGGGCGAGCTGTCGTTGGACGGACGGAAGGTCTGACATGGCCCTCTCATGCTACGAGGCCCGGTGATGTCTTCTTCGCCGGCGGGGACGCCAGCCGCTGGGTCTGGCCGAAGCTCAGCCCGGCAGGCCGGCGGCGCGGACCGCGATGCGGAAGTCGTGGGGGCTGGTCGCGGCCATCATCGCGTCCCGCAGGGTGACGCGGCCCTCCCTGTACAGCGCCAGCAGGTGCTGATCGAAGGTCTGCATGCCGTAGTAGGCACCATCCACGATCGCGTCTTCGATCTCGCTGGTGCGCGTCGAGTCGATGATCAGCTCGCGGATGCGCGTCGTCATCACCAGGCACTCGATGGCGGCGACCCGGCCGCCGCCGGCCCGCGGCAGCAGCCGCTGGCAGACGATGCCCTTCAAGGAGTTGGCCAACGACAGTCGCGCCTGATGCTGCTGGTACGGCGGGAACAGGTCGATGATGCGGTTGACCGTTTCGGGCGCGTTGGTGGTGTGCAGGGTTGACAGGACCAGGTGGCCGGTCTCAGCTGCCTGCAACGCCGCGCTGACCGTCTCGGTGTCGCGCATCTCGCCGATGAAGATGACGTCGGGGTCCTGGCGGGCCACCGACCTCAGCGCCGTGGTGAAGTCGGCGGTGTCCACACCGACCTCACGCTGGTCGATGATCGCCAGCTGATCGGCGTGCAGAATCTCGATCGGGTCCTCGACGGTGACGATGTGGCAGCGCCGCGTGCCGTTGATGTGGCCGATCATCGCGGCTGTCGTGGTCGTCTTTCCTGATCCGGTGGGGCCGGTCACGAGCACCAGCCCACGGTGCTCCTCGGCCAACCCGCGAACGGCGGGCGGCAGATTCAGGTCGCTGAAGTTCTGCGTGCTGGGCAGGACACGGCGCAACACCAACCCGACCGTGCCCCGCTGACGAAAGGCCGCCACCCGGAACCGCCCCACCCCTGGCAGCGAGTAGGCCTGGTCGACCTCTGCTCCTGCGGAGAAACGCTGGAACATCTCCGGCGACATGATCGCGGCCGCGAACCCCTCGGTGTCCTCCGGACGCAGCAGCGGCAGGTCATGGATCTCCGACAGCTCACCGTCGATACGCAGGTACGCCGGACCGGGAGCCTTCAGGTGAAGGTCCGAGCCGCCCTTGTCGGTCAGCAGGCGCAGGTAGTCGTCGAATCGCATGGGTCTCCTGGGTCGGCGTTCCCTGTTCTTGTCGGCTTTCGCGCGCCCTCCTTGATCCCACGTGACCCTGCGCAGGCGGCCGCTGCCGCGGCGCTGCTGGAACCGTGAGCTCGGTGGGGCCGCTTAGGATGCGGCCATGGCCCGCTATCCCACCCGGCAGGCCGTCTCGTCCGGCGGCTTGGTGTTCCAAGACCGCTCCGACGGCCGTTGGGTGGTGCTGATCTCACGGCGCAACACGGCGGGCGAGCTGCAGTGGACGCTGCCCAAGGGGGGGTTGGAAGCCGGCGAGGACCTCCAGGCCGCTGCCGTGCGGGAGGTCCGCGAGGAAACCGGGCTCGACTCGGCGGTCGTGGCCAAGCTGGGCGTGGTGGACTACTGGTTCGTGTGGAAAGCGGACGAGGTCCGCTATCACAAGTACGTGCACTACTTCCTGCTGGCGTTTCAAGGTGGGGACACCCACCTGCATGACGACGAAGCCGAAGAGGTGGTGTGGCTGCCGCTGCACGAGGCGTGCGGGCGCCTGACCCACGCCAATGAACGCAGGCTGGTCAAGGCAGCCGAGCCTGATGCCGATGGAGTTGGTGCAGGCACGGTCGGCAGCTAGCAGCTGCTTCAGCCCCGTTCGCCGACCCCTGCGCGAGCACCTTCGACAGGAGCACGGCGTGGAGCACCACCGCAACGGCGTCGGCGCGCTGGCCAGATGGCTGAAGGCGGCCGCCATCATCGCGGTGATCGGCCTCGCGCTACTCGACGCCGGGGCGCTGCTCGTCAACGCCGTCCAACTCGACGAAGCCGCTGCCGGCGCCGCTTCAAGAGGCAGGACGGTCTGGCAGGAGACGCGGTCACGGACCGCCGTGAACAGGAGCATCACCCGGCAGGTTCAAACGCTTGCGGGCGCCGTGGTCGACGAGGTCGTCGTGGACGACACCGGGATCAGCGTGACGCTGCACCGACAAGCTTCGGTGCGGATCCTCGACGACATTCCGCCGCTGCGGCACCTGGCAACCTCGGCTGCCTCCCAGCACATCCCGGTGCAGCGCTAGCGGGGTGGACACCTTCCCCCTGGCCCCGCAGGCGCCGGAACGGCACAGCGACGACACCGCACTGCACTACACTCAGCGTAGGCCTGTGCGAACAGATCGGCGAGGAGAAGGGCGGGTTGCGATGACCGAGCCCCCCATTCAGACCGAGACGCCGCGCGACGGCGGGGCAAAGACGACGGTCGCCCAAGGCCTGGATGTGATCCTCGGCGGTCGCTACCTGCTCGCCGAACGCATCGCCGACGGCGGCATGGCTGCCGTGTGGAAGGCCCACGACCAGGTACTGGACCGCGCCGTCGCCGTCAAGGTGCTTCACGACCATCTGGCCGCCGACGACGGGTTCCGCGAACGCTTCCGTCGTGAGGCCATCTCCGCAGCCAAGCTGACCCACCCGCACGTGGTCAGCCTGTACGACACGGGCAGCGACGGCGACCAGGTCTACCTGGTCATGGAGTTCGTGGACGGGTCCACGCTCAAAGACGTGATCGCCGAGCACGGCCGGCTGGACCCTGGCAGGGCGGCGTCCATCGGCGAGAAGGTCGCCAGGGCCCTTGACTACGCCCACCGGCGCGGCCTCGTGCACCGCGACGTCAAGCCCGCCAACATCCTCATCGGAAAGGACGGGTCGGTGAAGGTGGCCGACTTCGGAATCGCCAAGGCCGACGAGAACGAAGGCGACCTGACCAAGACCGGGACGGTGCTGGGCACGGCCGCCTACGTCGCGCCCGAGCAGATCACCGGCGACGCGCGGATCGACGGCCGTGCCGATCAGTACGGGCTCGGCTGCATGCTGTACGAGGCCCTCACCGGGCGTCAGCCGTTCAAGGGCGCTTCCGCGGTCGCGACGGCGGCGTTGCGCCTGGACACCCAGCCGCTGCCACTGCGCAGCGCGTGCCCCGAGCTGCCGCCTGGCCTGGACGCCATCATCATGCGCTCGTTGTCTCGGACGCCGGATGACCGCTACCCGTCGGCCGGCCATCTGGCCGACGCGCTGGCCGCGTTCGCCCAGGCCAGCACCGCCTCCACCGCGTCCTTGACCACCGGCGCGGTTGGCAATGGACGCGGCGACGGGACCATGTCGCTGCTGCGACCGGCGCCCTCCGCCACCGGCTCGCGCCCTGGGACCGTTCGCTGGCTGCTGCCCACCGCGCTGCTCGTGCTGGTGGTGGGCACGCTGATCGGCTTTGCGTTGCTCAACGGCAACGGAGTGTCACCCGCCTCCGACGGCGGTGATCCCGGCGGTCAGCCTGGACGGATCCCCGGCGGCGCACCCGACGGGCAGCCCTACGAGGTCACCGCTATCGCCACCTTCGACCCCCAGGGCGACGGCACCGAGAGCGACGAGCAGCTGCCCGATCTGCTCGACGGCGACCGGGCGACCACATGGCAGACCGAGACGTACAACGGCGCCGACTTCGGCGGCCTTGCCAAACAGGGGGTCGGCTTCGTTCTGGACCTCGGACAGCCGCGGGCGGTGAGCGGGGTCCGGGTGCGCGCCGGGAGCTCCGACCTGAGCTATGAGGTCCGCGTGGCCGCCGAGCCGTTCACCGTCCCGTTCGACGGCACCAAGCTGGGCTCGGTGTCCGGCGCCGGCGCACGCAGCCTCGTGGCGGCCGAGCAGCCCGTAGAGGCACGCTACATCCTGGTGCTGATCATCGGCCCGCTGCCACCGCAGACCGGGGGCTACCGGGCGGAGCTCTCGGAAGTCGCCGTCCTCGGCGCCCCGGGATAGCGTGGCCGCCAGCGACGAGGCGCTCGTCGCGGAGTATGTCGACGGCAACAGCGACGCCTTCGACGAGCTGGTCCGCCGCCACTCCCGACGGGTCTACGGCATCTGTCTGCGCTACTTCGGCAACGCCGCCGACGCCGAAGACGCCGCGCAGGAGACCTTCGTCGCCGTGCTGCGGCGGGCCTCCACCTTCAACGGGGCCTCGGCCTTCTCGACGTGGCTGTACCGGGTCGCCACCAACGCCTGCAACGACATCGCGCGCAAGCGCGCTCGCCGGCCGCGCAACGCGGGCACCGACGTCGCGCAGCTGGCGGACCTGGCCGATCCGCACGACTTGCTGGCCAACCGTGAGCTGCGCCTGGAGCTGCGGACCGCCTTGCAGTCCCTTGAGCCCGAGCACCGCGACGCCGTGGTTCTGCACGACGTTGGCGGGCTGGCCTATGTCGACATCGCCGGACGTCTTGGTGTTCCGGTGGGAACGGTCAAGTCGCGCATCCACCGAGGTCACGCTCGGCTCGCGCTGGCATTGACCCATCTGCGGGAGGCCAGCGGCGATCCAGCGGCGGAACCATCCGGCGCCGCCGCGCCTCCAACGGTGCAGCCATGAACTCTGTGCCAGACGACATCCTGTCCGCTTACCTCTCCGACGACCTCTCCGAGACCGAGGCCGCGGCGCTGGAGGCGCGTCTTGCCGGCGATCCCGAGCTCGCAGAGCGCCTGGACCGGATGGCCGCGATGCTGGTCGAGTTGCGTGACCTCGACGCTGCGGCGCCGCCGTCCGGCTTCGATGCACGTCTGACTCAGCGCCTGCGCGCCGAGCGCCCCGACGCTTTGGTGCCCAGCGCCGGCAGGAAGCGGTTGGCGCCCGCTCCGCCAGCCGATCTGGCCTCCGCTCGGCGGCGACGGGCGGCCAGGCAGCGACACTGGTTGATCGGCAGCAGCGCGGCTGCCGTGGTGGCTGCTGTCGCCCTGGTCTCGGGGCTGGCCTTGCAGCAGCTCGGTGGCAGCGCCGGTGGTGGGGCCGGCGCCGAAGACCAAGGCGC
>JALZLF010000167.1 GCA_030858865.1 Actinomycetota bacterium
GCCTCACGGACCATCTCGACGAACAGCGCATGCAGACGGCCGTCGTCGGTGAGCTCGGGATGGAACGCCGACGCGAGGAGATTGCCCTGCCGGGCGACCACGACCTTATCACCCAGGGGTGTTCCGACCGTGGCGAGGACCTCGACGGCGGGGCCGTGCTCCTCGACCCACGGCGCCCGGATGAACACCGCGTGCAAGGGCTGGCCGGTCAGCCCCTGCACAGCCAGGTCAGCCTCGAAGCTGGCGATCTGCCGGCCGAACGCATTGCGGCGCACGACGGTGTCCATGGCCCCGAGCAGGAACTGCTCGGCCGGCCGCCCGTCGGCGTGCAGCGCCCGGCTGGCCAACAGGATCGCGCCGGCGCAGGTGCCGAAGGCTGGCATGCCCTCCTGCAGCCGCTGACGCAGCGGGTCCAGCAGGCCGTACATCGCGGCCAGCTTGCCGATGGTCGTCGACTCGCCTCCGGGGATGACCAGTCCGTCGAGGTCGTCGAGCTCAGCGACCCGCTTGACCGCCACGGCCCTGGCGCCGGCAGCGCGCAACAGCCGCAGGTGCTCCAGCACGTCGCCCTGCAGCGCCAGCACGCCGATGATGGGGCCGCCGGAGGGACCGTCGTCAGCTGCTCCCGCCAACAGCAGCGATTCCCCGGGGATCCTGGTCATCTGACGCCGCCACACGGTCGCTTGCCCGGTGAAGCGGCCGCCGGGAGTGGCTTACCAGCCGCGGTTGGCGAGCCGCTGGTCGGCAGGCAGCGTGTCGATCTCGATGCCAACCATGGCCTCGCCGAGGTCGCGGCTGACCTTGGCGATGACGTCGGGGTCGTTGAAGTAGGTCGTGGCCTCGACGATGGCACGGGCACGCTTCGCCGGAGCACCCGACTTGAAGATGCCGGAGCCGACGAAGACCCCGTCGGCGCCCAGCTGCATCATCAGCGCGGCGTCGGCGGGCGTCGCGACGCCACCGGCGGTGAACAGCACCACGGGCAGCCGGCCGCTCTCGGCGACCTCGGCGACGAGATCGTAGGGGGCGCGCAGCTCCTTGGCTTCGGCGTAACGCTCTTCAGCGCTCATGCCCGCCAACCGGCGGATCCCACCCGTGATGGCGCGCATGTGGCGGACCGCCTCGACGACGTTGCCGGTGCCAGCCTCGCCCTTGGAGCGGATCATCGCCGCGCCCTCGGAGATCCGCCGCAGCGCCTCGCCAAGGTTGGTGGCGCCGCACACGAACGGAACCGTGAAAGCGTGCTTGTCGATGTGGTGGGCCTCGTCGGCCGGCGTGAGCACCTCGGATTCGTCGACGTAGTCAACGCCCAACGACTGCAGGACCTGGGCCTCGACGAAGTGACCGATGCGTGCCTTGGCCATGACCGGGATGGACACGGCCTGCACGATCGAGTCGATCATGTCCGGGTCGGACATCCGTGCGACACCGCCGTCACGGCGGATGTCAGCTGGCACGCGCTCCAACGCCATCACCGCGACAGCGCCGGCCTCCTCGGCGATGCTGGCATGGTCGGGGGTGACGACGTCCATGATGACGCCGCCCTTGAGCATGTCGGCCAGGCCGCGCTTCACCCGGTCGGTACCGCGCAGTCCAGTGGAATCGGTCACGTTTGCCACACCTCATTGTCCTCGTGCAGCGAAGCGGTGGGACACAAGACCTCGCTTCGGCGTTGGATCCGGCGCCGTCCTTGCGCGCCCCCGCCGAGGGTATCGCGGCGCGGTGTTGCTCCCCAACCTCAGTGCTCAGCTATTCCCTGCGTGCCGGTCCGCCTCACCGTGTGGTGCGCGACGACGAGGAGGTCTTGAGCAGCTCGATCCAGGTGCGGCCCGGCCGCAGCGGCAGCGCTTCGCCCCGCGGCGTCGTCCATTGGATGTGGTCGGCGGCGGTGGTCTTGCGCCAGCGCGCTGGATATGCCCGCCCGTCGCGCAGCACGGTGGCGGTGCCGCGTCCGAGAACGTCAAGCTCCAGC
The DNA here is from genome assembly GCA_030858865.1 of Actinomycetota bacterium. GTDB lineage: Bacteria > Actinomycetota > Nitriliruptoria > Euzebyales > Egibacteraceae > JACCTL01. The sequence goes on from JALZLF010000167.1 coordinate 1,973, forward strand.
GTTGGGTTGCCCAGCGAGTCCGCGCGGTCGCCCTGACGAGACCGCACACGCATGACCACCACGTTGTCGGCGGTGAGGCCCTCGCCTGCCACGGTCTTGTGGGCGCTGCCGTTCTGCAGGCGGTGCCAGGCGTCGCCCGACCATTCCCAGCGGACGACGCTGGACGGCGAGAACTCCAGGTCGACCGACTCGATTCCGCGGCCGCCCGCCGGGCGCTGGGCGTCGAAGGAGAACACCGGCTCGTGAAGGGCTTCGAGGTCGTCCTTGCCGGCCGCGAGCAGGGCGCGGGTGTGCACGAACAGATCGTGCGGGCTGCTGCGGTCCGCCACCCGGTAGAACGGGTCGCCGGACCCCCCGGACGTCTCCTGCAGCCAGCGAATCTTGGCCTTGTCGAGCTGCCGGGTCACCGCCCCGGCTGCGCCCGAGACGCCCAGCACGGGCGAGAACGGGGGCAGCAGGTCGGCGTCGACCTCACGACCGGACCGGACCGGACCGACCGCGCGCGGCTGGAACGCCTGGTACAGCGCGATGAACCGCGTGATGCCGCCTTCGACTTCCTCTTCGAACACCACCTCGGCGAGATCCAGGCCCTGCTGGGGCACCGCGGCGGACGCGTTGTCGATCTTGATGGCCAGAACCGGCGACAACGGGGCGTCACCCTCGATGCGCAGACCGGTCAGCGGGGCGGTCGCGGGCGGCGCCGGCTTCGACGGTTGCCGCCGACCGACCGCCAGCGGCCGCGGCGCAGCCGGGGAGCCGGGGAGCGAAGCGTCGGCCGTGCACGCGGTCAACGACAGCGCAAGCACGACCAGGGCGCAAAGGGCTTGGCGCACGAGGCACTCCTGATGGCCCTGATGGCGAAACTCCGACACACCGGATTGTAAGAGCCAGACACCGTCCAACCGCGGAGGCGCGACTCGTCCGAATGGCCGTCGCAACGGGCATCGCCCCTGCCGGCAGGCGGCTCAGGAGGCGGCCCGCACCCGGCGGTAGAGGTCTTCGATCCTGCGCCCGATCACCGGCCAGGTGAAGTCAGCGACGGTGCGCCGGCCCTCGGCGGCCATCGCCTGTGACAGCTTGCGGTTGGCGAGCAACGTGCCGATGGCGTCGGCCATCGCGAAGGCGTTGCCGGCCGGCACCATCCGACCCTGGCGGCCGTCCTTCATCACCGTGCGGAACCCGGCGATGTCCGCGGCGACCACGGGCAGGCCCGCCGCCATCGCCTCGAGCAGCACGATGCCGAACGACTCGCCTCCGGTGTTGGGCGCGACGTACACGTCGGCCGAGGCGTGGTAGCGCGGCTTCTGCGCCTCGTCGACCGCGCCGACGAACAGCACGTCCGGGCGGATCGAAGGCGGCACCATCTGCTGACAGCGCTGCCGCTGCGGGCCTTCTCCCACTACGCACAGGCGCACCCTCGGCCACGAGGTGCGCAGGCGCAGGAAGGCCCGGATCAGCACGTCCAGGCCCTTGCGTGCCTCCAAGCGGCCCACGAACAACAACAACGGTCTCTGGGGATCGACCAGCTCCGGGATCGGCGAGGCCGTGGAGAAGGCCGCGGCGTCCACGCCGTTGGGCACGACGCGAAACGAGCCAAGAGGCAGCCCCAGCGCGCCTGCGGCGAACTGCTGCGCCGCCGGGGACACCGCGACCCTGGCATCCAGTCGCCGCGCGACGCGGCGGGCGACCGGCGCGACCAGCCGGTACAGCCGATCCGACGACGACCAGGCGTGAAACGTGCCGACGACGGGGTGGGGGCCCAACGCCGAGGCTGCCGCAGAGATCATCGGCGACAGCGGTTCGTGGACGTGCGTGACGTGCGGTGCGAAGTCGTGCAGGACCCGCGCAACGCGCCGGGCCACCAGCGGCGACAGGGCCACAGGGGCGACCGACTGGTTGTAGTGCACCGGGAACGGACGGCCGACGACCTCGACCAGCCGGTCGGCTCGGGTGTGCGGCAGCGAACCGGAGGCCGGGGCGAGGATGCGGACTTCATGGTCGGCGTCGAGGAACGTGGCGAGCGCGCTGACGTGGGCCTTCACTCCGCCCGGCTTGGCCCAGTCATAGGGGCAGACCAGCGCGATCTTCACGACGGCCCCCGCCTGCCGGCTTCGGGCGCAGGCGCGCGCGATCCGGTCGCGCCCGGATCGGCTGCCCACACCGGCTGGAAGGCGTGCCACTGCGCGGGCTCGAGGCGAATCAGCGCTTCCAGCGCCTCGGCGATGCGGCCCGCCGCGGCCGCCAGCGGCACGTCGGCCACTTCGACGACCGGAAGCACCTGCAGATGCCAGCGCCGACCGGGGCGCTGCAGCATCGTGATGGGCACGATCGGTGCGCCCGTGCGCCGGCTGAGCACGGCTGCGCCGACCGGGATGCGCGCCGGCTCGCCGAAGAAGTCGGTGACCGGAGCTCGGCCGGTCAGATCACGGTCGGTCAGCAGACCGACGAGGTGGTTGGCGGCGGCCACCTCCGCCAGGCGACCCGTCAGCTGCGCGCCCTTGGCCAGCGGCACAACCTCCACTCCGATCGCTTCGCGCAAGGCTACGAACCGTTTGAACGTCGAGCGGGGGCGCAGCACTTCGGCGACCACGGCGAGGTGGTAGCCGTGGCTCTCGGCCCAGCGGGCGGCACTGTCCCACGAGCCGTGATGGGCCAGCAGGACAACGACGCCCCGCCCCTGCTCGAGGGCGGAGTCGAGGTGCTCGAACCCCGCCGTCGTCGTGCGCCGGTCGATGTCGGCGGGACTGATGTCGGCGGCTCGGAAGGCCTCGACCCAGTAGCGGGCATAGGAGCGGAAGGCAGCCTTGACGGTGGCGTCCAGGGACTCGGGCGCCACCACCCGGGCGAAGTTGGCCCGGACGCGCGCGCGCGTGGCAGACGCGAGGTGGTGCTGCACGCGCGCGGCGAGGTCGGCGCCGGCATAGGCCAGCGGTTCGGGAAGTCGGCGGGCGACCCCCCACAGCGCGGTCCATACCAGCGCGACCCGCCGCAGCCGCCAGTCCTCGGCTCGGGGGTCGGACGGCAGCCGCTGCGCGGCGCCGGGGTTGCGGTCGACCGCAGCCCCGGCATGGCCCGACCCTCGGTAGGTCGTCATGTGGCATC
>JALZLF010000001.1 GCA_030858865.1 Actinomycetota bacterium
GATGCAGCATGCCCGCACGCCTTCCCCACATTCCGGGGGAGGCCTTTTGTCGTGACCGCACCGACCGGCGCAACCACCGTGCTCACCGACACCGACGTCGCTCGAGCGCTCAAGCGCATGGCCCACGAGATCCTCGAGCGCAACAAGGGCACCGAACGCCTCGTGCTGATGGGGATCCGTACCCGTGGGATTCCCCTCGCCGGGCGGCTCGCCGACCACATCGGCAACATCGAGGGCACCGAGGTCGCCGCCGGCAGCCTCGACGTCACGCTGTACCGCGACGACTACGCCCGCACCGGACCACGGCCGCTGGGGCAGACCTCCTTTCCCACCGCCGTCGACGGCAAGGTCGTGGTGCTGGTCGACGACGTCCTGTACACCGGCCGCACGATCCGCGCCGCGATGGACGCCGTCATGGACTACGGCCGGCCTCACGCGATCCAGCTGGCGGTCCTGGTCGACCGCGGCCACCGGGAGCTGCCGATCCGCGCCGACTACGTCGGCAAGAACCTGCCAACGTCCGCCGAGCAGGAGGTCCGCGTCCACCTCGCGGAGTCCGACGGCGCCGACGAGGTCCTCGTCGCCGCAGCGCCGACAACACGAGCAGCGACCCGGGCGGCCCCGGCCTCCCCGGGAACCCCGGTGACCCCGGCGACCGCAAGGAGGCGTGCGTGATCCCCCACCTGCTGTCGATGCAGGACCTGTCGGCCGACCAGATCACCGCGATCCTGGATACCGCCGTGACGCTCAAGGAGATCGCGCTGCGGCCGATCAAGAAGGTGCCAACCCTGCGCGGCCGCACGGTGTGCAACCTGTTCTTCGAGGACTCGACTCGCACGCGGATCAGCTTCGAGCTCGCCGCCAAGCGGTTGTCCGCCGACGTCATCAACTTCTCGGCCAAGGGCTCCAGCGCGTCCAAGGGAGAAGGCCTCAAGGACACCGCTCTGACGCTGCAGGCCATGGGCGTCGACGCGATCGTGGTGCGTCACGCCGCCTCCGGGGCGCCTCAGCAGCTCACCCGGTGGGTCGACGCCAAGGTGCTCAACGCGGGCGACGGCTGGCACCAGCATCCCACGCAGGGGCTGTTGGACCTGTTCACGATCCGCGAGCGCCTCGGGCGCATCGAGGGAGTGCGCGCGGCCGTGGTGGGCGACGTGTTCCACTCGCGCGTGGCCCGCAGCGTGGTGCAGGGACTGCTGACGATGGGCGCGGAGGTCACGATCGTGGGGCCGCCGACCTTGCTGCCGCCGCGCGTGGACGCCTGGGGCGCAGCCGTCAGCCACGACCTGGACGCCGTGCTGCCCAAGACCGACGTGCTGTACCTGCTGCGCGTGCAGCAGGAGCGCATGGGTGAGCAGTTCTTCCCGTCGTCCCGCGAGTATGCGCGCATCTGGGGAGTCGACCGCGATCGGCTCGCGCGGTTGCCCGAGGGCGCGGTGGTCATGCACCCCGGCCCCATGAACCGCGGCGTCGAGGTCACCGCCGACGCCGCCGACGCGCCCAACTCGATGATCCAGCTGCAGGTCACCAACGGCATCGCGGTGCGCATGAGCTGCCTGTACCTGATGTTGGGTGATGCGGCGTGAGCGGGTTCACGTTCACCGGCGCCCGCGTGGTCGATCCCGCGGGCGGACGAGATGAGGTGACCAACGTCACGGTCGAAGGCGGCGTCGTCGTGGCGGTGGGCCGGGAGGTCGACGGCACGCGCATCGACGCGGACGGATTGGTGCTCGCCCCAGGCCTGGTGGATCTGCACGTCCACCTGCGTGAACCCGGCCGCGAGGACGCCGAGACCGTCGAGTCGGGCACCGCGGCCGCCGCCGCCGGTGGTTTCACGGCGGTGTGCCCGATGGCCAACACCGACCCCGTCTGCGACCACGCCGGCGTCGTCGAGCAGGTCAGCCGCCTGGCTCGCGACGCCGGGCACTGTGACGTCTTCCCGGTCGGGGCGATCACTCGCGGGCTGCGGGGCGAGGAGCTGGCCGAGATGGGGGCCATGGTGGCGCACGGGGTGCGTTGCTTCTCCGACGACGGCATGCCGGTGCGTTCCGCGCAGGTGATGCGCCGGGCGCTGGAGTATGCCCGCACCTGGGACGCGATCATCTGTAACCACGCCGAGGAGCCCTCCCTGACCCGCGGCGACGGCGGCCTCGGGGCGGGCGCGCAGATGAACGAGGGCGAGCTGTCCAGCCTGCTCGGCCTGGCCGGCTGGCCGCACGAGGCCGAGGAGGTGATGGTCGCCCGCGACCTCATCCTGGCGCGCGGCCGGGGCGCACGGCTGCACGTGCCGCACGTGTCGACTGCCGGAGCCGTCGACCTGATCCGCGACGCCAAGGCGCGCGGGGCGCGCGTCACCGCCGAGGCGGCACCGCACCACTTCACCCTCGTCGACGAGCTGGTGGCGACCTACGACCCCGTCTACAAGGTCAATCCGCCGCTACGGACCAAGGAGGACGTCGAGGCGGTCCGCCGCGGGCTGGCCGACGGCACGATCGACGCGATCGCCACCGACCACGCGCCGCACCCACCGGAGCAGAAGGAGCAGGAGTGGGCGAACGCGCCCTGCGGCATGCTCGGCCTCGAGACGGCCCTGGCGGTGACGCTGACCGAGCTGGTGGACGCCGAGCCGCGCGTGCTCACCGTCTCGGAGGCGCTGGGAGCGCTGTCGACCAACCCGGCCCGCAGCCGGGACATCGGCGGGCACGGCGGGCCGATCGAGCCGGGCGCCCCCGCTAACCTCGTGCTGTTCGACCCCTCGCAACGCTGGACCGTCGACGAGCGCGCACTGCACTCACGCAGCCGCAACACCCCCTTCGCCGGCACCCGTCTGCGCGGTCGCGTGATCTCCACGCTCCTGCGTGGTCGCTTCACCTTCCGCGACGGGGTGTTGGCCTAGTGCCCGACGGGCTTCAGACCACCTCGACTCGGCAGGCGCTGCTCGTCACCGAGGACGGCGCCATCTTTCGTGGCGAGGGTTTCGGCGGGATGGGCACCGCCTTCGGCGAGGTCGTGTTCAACACGGCGCTCAGCGGCTACACCGAGGTGCTCACCGATCCCTCCTATCACCGCCAGATCGTGACGATGACCGCCCCGCATCAGGGCAACTACGGCGTGGATCCCGCCGACGCCGAGTCGTCGCGGGTGCAGGTCGCCGGCTTCGTCGTCCGCGAGGCCAGCCGGATGCATTCCCACCACCGTGCGACCGGCGGCCTCGACGGCTACCTGCGCGACCATCGGGTCGTCGGGATCAGCGAGGTCGACACCCGTCGGCTGACCCGTTCCATCCGAGCGGCGGGCGCGATGCGGGCCGCGATCTCGACCGAGATCCTTGACGCCGACGCCCTGCTGGCCCAGGTCCAGCAGTCCGATTCGATGGTGGGCGCCGACCTCGCCAGCCAGGTGTCGACCCGCAACGCCTACGACGTTTCGCCGGATGGCGAGGTCCGGTACCGGGTGGTCGCCTACGACTTCGGGATCAAGCGCAACAGCCTGCGGCAGCTGACCGACCGCGGCTGCGCGGTGCGGGTGGTGCCGGCGACGACCCCCGCCGAGCAGGTGCTGGCGGCCGAGCCCGACGGCGTGTTCCTGTCCAACGGTCCCGGCGACCCCGCGGCAGTCCGCTCCGCCATCGTCGCGATCACGACGCTGCTGGAACACCAGACGCCGGTCTTCGGGATTTGCCTCGGACACCAGCTGCTGGGTCACGCCGTCGGCGCCACGACGTACAAGATGCCCTTCGGTCACCACGGGTCCAACCAGCCGGTGCGCGGGCCCTCCGGCAGGGTCGAGATCACCAGCCACAACCACGGCTTCGCCGTGGACGCCGACACGCTGCCCGCCGACGGGCCGTTCGGGCGGGTGACGCAGTCCCATGTCAACCTCAACGACGGTGTCAACGAGGGCCTGCGCTGCTACGACGTCCCCGCCTTCAGCGTTCAGTACCACCCCGAGGCCGCACCCGGCCCGCACGACGCGCGCTACCTGTTTGACGACTTCCTGCGGCTTCTGCGGACTGCGACGACGCGTGCCTAGGCGCGACGACCTGCGCACCATCCTGCTGTTGGGCTCCGGTCCCATCGTGATCGGGCAAGCCTGCGAGTTCGACTACTCCGGCGTGCAGGCCTGCAAGGCGCTGCGCGCCGAGGGCTACCGGGTCGTGCTGGTCAACTCCAACCCGGCGACGATCATGACCGACCCCGAGATGGCCGACGCCACCTACGTCGAGCCGCTCACCGTCGCCTACGTCACCCAGGTGATCGCGGTGGAGCGGCGCGGCGACTCCAAGCGCGGCGGCATGGCGCTGCTGCCGACGCTGGGCGGGCAGACCGCCCTGAACATCGCTGTCGAGCTGGCGGCGGCGGGCGTGCTGGACCGCTACGGCGTCGAGCTGATCGGGGCGGGGCTGGAGGCCATCGACATCGCCGAGGACCGGCGGCGGTTCACCGACGCGATGGTCTCCATCGGCCTCGGTGTCGCCGCGTCGGCGCGGGCCACGACCGTGGCCGAGGCCCTGGTCTTCGCCGGCGAGACCGGCTACCCGTTGCTGGTGCGGTCCTCGTTCACCCTCGGCGGCGCCGGCAGCGGCATCGCCAACGGACGCGACGCCTTCGTCGCCCTTGTCGAGCAGGGCCTGGCGGCCAGCCCCATCCAGGAGGTGCAGGTCGACGAGTCGCTGGTGGGTTGGAAGGAGTTCGAGCTGGAGGTGATGCGCGACGCGGCCGACAACTGCGTCGTGGTGTGCTCCATCGAGAACCTCGACGCCATGGGGGTGCACACCGGCGACTCCATCACCGTGGCGCCTGCCATGACCCTTCCCGACGTCGAGTACCAGGCCATGCGCGACGCGGCCTTCGCGGTGCTGCGCCGCGTCGGCGTTGCCACCGGCGGCAGCAACGTGCAGTTCGCCGTCGACCCGGCCACGGGCCGCATGGTGGTCGTCGAGATGAACCCGAGGGTGTCACGCTCCTCGGCGCTGGCCTCCAAGGCCACCGGCTTCCCGATCGCCAAGATCGCCGCGCTGCTGGCCGTCGGCTACACCCTCGACGAGATCGCCAACGACGTCACCGGCGAGACGCTGGCCGCCTTCGAGCCGTCCATCGACTACGTCGTGGTCAAGATCCCGCGCTTCGCCTTCGAGCAGTTCCCCGACACCGACGCCGAGCTGACGACCCGGATGAAGAGCGTCGGCGAGGTGATGGCCATCGGCCGCACCTTCACCGAGTCGCTCGGCAAAGCGCTGCGTTCGCTGGACAACGGCACGGTCGGACTCGTCGGCGACCCCGGCGACATCCGCGACGAGGCCACCCTGGAGCGGGCGCTGCGTACGCCGTCCGAGCGGCGCCTGCTCGACGTCGACGCTGCGCTGACCCGCGGTTGGGAACCGGAGCGGGTGGCCGCCGCGACCGGCTACGACCCTTGGTTCGTCGACCAGCTGCTGGCGATCATCCAGCTGCGCCGACAGGTGCGTGCCCGCGAGACGCTGGCCAACCTCGACGCCGCGCTGTTGCGCCGAGCGAAGCGAGCGGGGTTCGGCGACGCGGCGCTGGCGATCGTGCTGGGCACTACCGAGGCGGCCGTCCGGGATCGCCGCCATGCACTCGGCGTCGTGCCGGTCTTCAAGACCGTCGACACCTGCGCCGCCGAGTTCTCCGCCCGGACTCCGTACCACTACTCCTGCTACGAGGAGGAGGACGAGGCGCGGCCGTCGGGGCGGCCAACGGTCATCATCCTCGGTTCGGGACCCAACCGCATCGGGCAGGGCATCGAGTTCGACTACTGCTGCGTGCACGCCGTGTTCGCCCTGGGCGAGGCCGGCTACGACACCGTGATGGTCAACTGCAACCCGGAGACGGTGTCCACCGACTACGACACGGCCGACCGCCTCTACTTCGAGCCGCTGACCTTGGAAGACGTGCTCGCGGTCGTGGCTGCCGAGCAGCGACACGGCGGGAACGTGGTCGGGGTCCTGGTGCAGCTGGGCGGGCAGACGCCGCTGAGGCTGGCGCGCAGCCTGGAAGAGCTGGGGGTGCCGATCCTTGGCACGCCACCCGAGGCCATCGACCGCGCCGAGGACCGGGGCCGCTTCGGTGCTGTCCTCGACGAGCTCGGTGTTCCCCAGCCGCCCGGTGCGGTGGCCGGGTCCGTCGAGGAGGCGCTGGCCGTCGCCGGGCGGATCGGCTTTCCGGTGCTGGTGCGCCCCTCCTACGTCCTTGGTGGCCGGGCGATGGAGATCGTCTACGGCCCCGACCAGATGCGCACCTGGCTGGAGCGCAACTCCGGCGAGGGCCCCGTCCTGGTCGACCGCTTCCTCGAAGGCGCCGTCGAGGTCGACGTCGACGCGGTGTTCGACGGCCATGAGCTGTACGTCGGCGGCGTGCTCGAGCACATCGAGGAGGCTGGGGTCCACTCCGGCGACTCGGCCTGTGTGATCCCGCCCTACACCCTCGGGCGCGGTGTGGTCGCCCAGCTGCGCGACCACACCGAGGCGATCGCGCGAGCCCTCGGCACCCGAGGGCTGATCAACATGCAGTACGCCGTCCGCGACGACGACATCTTCGTGCTGGAGGCCAACCCGCGAGCCAGCCGCACGACACCGTTCGTGTCCAAGGCCACAGGCGTGCCGCTGGCCAAGATCGCGGCGCGGGTGATGTTGGGGGCGTCGCTGGCCGACCTGCGACGCAACGGTCTGCTGCCCGGCACCGACGTGGTGACAGGCCCGCCGCCGGCCTGGGTGGCGGTCAAAGAGGCGGTGATGCCGTTTCATCGCTTCCCTGGCACCGACACCATGCTCGGCCCGCAGATGCGCTCGACCGGCGAGGTCATGGGAATCGACGCGGACTTCGGGATGGCCTTCGCCAAAAGCCAGGAGGCCACACCCACGATGGTGCTGCCCTGCAAGGGCACCGTCTTCGTGTCGATGGCTAACCGCGACAAACGGGTGATGATTTTCCCGGTCAAGCGCCTGGCCGAGATGGGCTTCGACGTGATGGCGACGCAGGGCACCGCCGACACGCTGCGCCGCGCGGGGCTGCACGCCGAGGTGGTCCACAAGGTTGGGGAGGGTTCACCACACGTCGTCGATCGCATCCTGGCCGGCGACGTCGACCTCGTGCTCAACACGCCGATGGGCTCGGGCCCCCGAGCCGACGGCTACGAGATCCGCAGCGCCGCCGTGAGCCACGGGGTCCCGTGCATCACCACGCTGTCCGGGATCCTGGCCGCGATCCAGGGCATCGAGGCCCTGCGCGCCAACTCCGCGCAGGTGCGCAGCCTGCAGTCGTACCACGATGCGCTTGCCGCCGCGGGGCGGAAGTAGCATGACCGCCGCGTTGTCGTGCGAGGAGCCAGCCGTCGTGAGCAGCGTCGTCAGCCGAGGCCGGGCCTCGTCGGTGCAGGGCCGTGCCAACGGCCCGCTGCGCGCGCTCTGCGAGGTCCTGGCCTACCAGCGCATCGGCAACTACCACTCTCTGACGTTCGTGGCGCCGGAGATGGCCGAGCGTGCCAAACCCGGCCAGTTCGTGTCGGTCGCGGTCAAGGGCGAGGGCACGCTGCTGCGCCGACCGTTCTCCGTCTACGCGATCAGCCGCCACGGGCCGTGGGCCGGCACCATCGAGATCGTCTTCGATGTCGTTGGTCCAGGCACGCAGTACCTGTCCAAGCTGGCCAAGCACGACTCGGTCGACATCGTGGGGCCGCTGGGCCGCTCCTTCCCGATGCCGCAGCAGGCCGTCGACTGCCTCCTCGTCGGCGGCGGCTACGGTGCCGCTCCGCTGCTGTTCCTGGCCCAGCGCCTCCAGCAGTCCAGCCTGCGGGTCAACATCGTGTTGGGGGCGGCCACGCAGAACCGGCTGTTCAACGTCATCGAAGCCAAACGGCTGTCAGCCCGCTCGGCGTTCACCACCGAGGACGGCAGCTTCGGTACCCACGGCAGGGTCACCGACGTGCTCGAGCGCATGCTCGCCGGGGGCACGGTCGGCGCGATCTACGCCTGCGGGCCGATGCCGATGCTCGCTGCGGTCACCGCGGTCGCCCGCGAGCACCGCGTCGCCGTGCAGGTCGCCGTCGAGGAGGCGATGGCCTGCGGGGTGGGGGTCTGCATGACCTGTGTCCTGCCGGTGCGGCGCGACGGGCGCACCGTCAACCTGCGGGCGTGCGTCGAGGGCCCGGTGTTCAACGGCAAGAAGATCCTGTGGGAACGGCTCGGTGAGCCGCCTGAAGACCAGATGGTCAGCGGCGAAGAGGCGTCCGCGGAGCGCTCCAGATGACCGCCGTCGAGTCAGGTCCGAAGGCAAACCACCGCCTGCGCCACGACCAGGTCGACACCCGGATCAGCCTGTCGCCGGAGCCGTCCCGACCTCTGCAGCTGGCCAACCCGATCGTCACCGCCAGCGGTTGCTTCGGCAGCGGGCGTGAGCTGCAGCGCTTCTTCGACATCGCCGAGCTCGGCGCGGTCGTGGTCAAGTCGCTCACCGTGGAGCCACGCGACGGCCTGGCGACCCCGCGAATGGCGGAGACCGCCAGCGGGATGCTCAACGCCATCGGCCTGCAGAACCCCGGCATCGAGCAGTGGGTCGCCACCGAGCTGCCGTGGCTGCGAGAGCTGGGCGTGCCGGTCATCGTCAGCATCGCCGGCAAGACGGTCGCGGAGTACGGCGAGCTCGCCGAGCACCTGCGCGACCAGCCAGGCGTGGTGGCCATCGAGGCCAACATCTCGTGTCCCAACGTGGAGGATCGCAACGTCGTCTTCGCCTGCCGGCAGGACGCCACCCGTAAGGCGATCCAGCAGGTCACCAGCGTGGCAGGCGTGCCGGTGTTCGCCAAGCTCACCCCCGACGTCACCGATCTCGTGGCCATCGCCAAGGCGGCGGTCGCAGGCGGGGCGAGCGGCGTCAGCCTCGTCAACACCCTGCTGGGCATGGCCATCGACGCCGAGTCCCGGCGACCCAAGCTGGCCGCCGTCACGGGCGGGCTGTCGGGCCCCGCCATCAAGCCAGTGGCGTTGCGCGCCGTTCACCAGGTGCACCGGGCGCTGCCAGACCTGCCGATCATCGGCATGGGTGGGGTGCGCAGCGTCACCGACGTCGTGGAGTTCCTGCTGGCCGGGGCCAGCGCCGTGGCGGTCGGAACGGCGACGTTCGCCAACCCCATGGTGGCGCTGGAGCTGACCCAGGGCCTGCCGCGCTGGTGCGCCGAGCGGGGGATCGCCTCCGTCGCCGAGCTGCGGGGAGCGCTGTGCGAAGCCCGCTGATCGTCGCGCTCGACAGCGACGACCAGCGCCGGCTGGCGGATCTCGCCGCCGCCGTGGCGCCGCACGCGGGTCTGCTCAAGGTCGGACTGCAGGCCTACACGGCCCTCGGGCCCGCCGCCGTGACCACCGCACGCCGGCACGCCGAGGTCTTCCTCGATCTCAAGCTGCACGACATCCCCAACACCGTCGCGGCAGCGGCGGCAGCGGCCGCGCGGATGGGGATCGCGATGCTCACCGTCCACGCCTGTGGAGGGCCGTGGATGATCGCGGCGGCCTGCAAGGCCGCCCCCGACACCACGATCCTGGCGGTGACCGTCCTGACCAGCCTCGACGACGCCGACCTGGCCGTCGTAGGTCAACCGCCGGTGGCCCGGCAGGTGGTGCGCCTGGCGAGCATGGCGGCCGAGGCCGGTGCCGGCGGCGTCGTCTGCGCTGCCAGTGACGTCGCCGCCGTGCGCGCCGAAGTCGGCGAAGGGCTGGCGGTGGTGGTTCCCGGCATCCGACCCCGAGGCTCGGCAGGCGACGACCAGCGTCGCATCGCCGACCCCCGCACCGCGCTGCTGGCCGGCGCCAGCCACCTGGTCGTCGGTCGCCCGGTCACGCAGGCGGGCGACCCAGCCGCTGCCGCCGCCGCGCTGCTGGCGGAGATCGCCTGAGCACCGGCGACCCGTCCGTCTCCAACGAGCGGCTCGCCGCACGGATCTACCAGCGTGCGCATCTGTTCGGCTCCTTCGTGCTGCGCTCCGGCGCCACCAGCGACGAGTACTTCGACAAATACCTGTTCGAAGGCGACCCCGCGCTGCTTCGCGACATCGTCGAGTCGTTGGTGGCGTTGCTGCCCGACAACGCCGACGCCCTGGCCGGTCTGGAGCTCGGCGGCGTGCCCATCGCCACCGTCCTGTCGCAGCGAACGGGTCTGCCGACGTTGTTCGTCCGCAAGCAGGCCAAGCCCTACGGCACACGCAAGCTCGCCGAGGGCGGGGACGTCACGGCCAGGCGGCTGGTCGTCGTGGAGGACGTGGTCACCTCGGGCGGTCAGGTTCTCGAGTCGTGCGGCCAGCTGCGCGTCCTCGGCGCCGACATCCTCGGGGTGCTGTGCGTCATCGACCGGGAGGCCGGCGGCGCGGCGAATCTCGCCGCGGAAGGACTGGCATTGCACTCCCTGTTCACGATGTCGTTGCTGACCGCGGCCGCCGGCGCGACCGGTTCGGGACCACCTCGCCACGACGGACAGGATTGACCCGTGCCTCGCGCTGGATAGGATGCGCCGGCAACGCCTGCGATCCGCGCCAACCCGTGTCGCCCCGATGCCGCGACGCGTTTCTCTGGAGGACTCCATGCCGCTGCCCGAGCTCGACGCCGATGCTCGCCGCCAAGCCTTGGAGAAGGCCGCCGAGGCCCGCAAGGTCCGCGCCGAGCTGAAGCAGCAGCTCAAGGCGGGTGAGATCGGCCTGGCGGAGGTGCTGCGCCGTGCCGACTCCGACGAGGTCGTCGGCAAGACCAAGGTCTCCGCGGTGCTCGAGTCGCTGCCGAGGGTCGGCAAGGTGCGAGCCCGCAAGGTCATGGAACGCCTCGACATCTCCCCGTCCCGGCGCGTGCGCGGGCTGGGCGCCAACCAGCGCGGGAAACTTCTCAAAGAGTTCGAGCCCGACTCGGCTTGACGTGACGCCTCCTCGGGTGTCCTACCGCTTCGCTACATGAGGACAGGCTTGGTGTCCTACCGCTTCGCTACATGAGGACAGGCTTGTATGTCGTCAGCGGGCCTGGCGGCGTCGGCAAGGGCACCGTGGTGGCGACGATGGCCCGCCGCCATCCCGAGATCGTCGTCTCGGTGTCGTCCACCACGCGCCCGCCACGTCCCGGCGAGGTCGACGGCGTGCATTACCGCTTCCTCGACGATGCGGCGTTCGACGCGCTGATCGCCAGCGGCGGCTTCCTGGAGTGGGCGTCGTTCGGAGGCCACCGCTACGGCACCCCCTGGACGTCGGTGCAGACCGCCCTGGCCGAAGGCCATCCCGTCGTGCTGGAGATCGACGTGCAGGGGGCCGCCCAGGTGCGCCGGCGCTTTCCCGGTGCGGTGCTCATCTTCCTCGAGCCACCCTCGCCTGAGGCACTGGCGGTGCGGTTGTCGACCAGAGGCACCGACGACCCGGAACGAATCGCCGAGCGGCTGCGCCTCGCCGAGCAGGAGATGGCGAACGGTCGCGACTTCGACCACCGGGTCGTCAACGACGACCTGGACGGGGCGGTCGGGGCGATCACCCGTATACTCGGGGGGTAGCGGGCCGGCCCACCGGCCCGCCGATGATTGCGGCGCGCCTCGTCGCGCTGCCCGCCATTCGTGATCTCCGGGAGCTGAGCCACCATCGCCACCATCGACGAGCTGCTGTCGAAGGTCGACAGCAAGTACACCCTCGTGCACCTGTCGGCCCGCCGCGCGCGCGAGATCAACGCCTACTACCACTCCCTCGGCGAGGGACTCGGCCAGTATGTGCGGCCGCTGGTCGACCAGGTCGACTCCAACAAGCCGCTGTCGATCGCGCTGGAGGAGATCGCCCAGGAAAAGATCGTCCCCTCCTACCCCGGAGACGCCAGGGCAGAGGCAGAAGCGATGCTGGGCAGCGACACCGACGACGACGGCGACGAGGTCGACGCACAGGTCGTCGCGCTGCCCTCCGACGACGAGAACGCCTGACCCGCACGGCGCCGCGGCGACATGGTCGGCTTCGCCCAGCAGCTCAGCGGCCGGCACGTGCTGCTCGGGGTCAGCGGCGGGATCGCCGCGTACAAGGCAGCCGCCCTGACGCGGGAGCTGGTCAAAGACGGCGCGACCGTGCAGGTCATCCTGACCCCAGGGGCGACCCAGTTCGTGGGCGCCGCCACCTTCGCCGGACTGACCGGCCGGCCGGCGCGCACCGGGATCTTCGACGAGGCGCATGCCATCCACCACGTGCGCCTCGCCCGCGAGGCCGACATCGCCGTCTTCGCACCGGCCACGGCCAACCTCGTCGCCAAGTTCGCGGCGGGTCTTGCCGACGATCTGGTGTCGAGCACCTTCACGTGCCTGACCTGCCCGGTGATCGTCGCACCGGCGATGCACACCGAGATGTGGTCGCATGCCGCCACACAGGACAACATCGCCACACTCGCGCGCCGCGGTGTGCTCGTCGTCGGTCCCGACGAGGGGGAGCTGGCAGGCGGAGACGTCGGGCCGGGCCGGCTGGTCGAACCCGCCACCATCGTCGCGGCCATGGTTGCGGCGCTGCGGCCCCGAGGACCGCTGGCCGGGCAGCGGGTGGTCGTGACCGCGGGCGGCACCCGCGAGCCGATCGATCCCGTCCGCTACATCGGCAACCGCTCCAGCGGGAAGATGGGCTACGCCCTGGCCGCGGAGTGCTCGCGAAGGGGGGCACACGTCGAGCTGGTCAGCGGCCCGACCTGCCTGCCCGAGCCGGCCGGCGTCAGCAGCCACCATGTCGAGACGGCGTTGCAGATGCGCGATGCCGTGCTCAAGCTGGCCGTCGACGCCGGTGTCGTGATCAAGGCCGCCGCCGTCGCCGACTTCCGCCCCGCCGTCTACCACGAGCAGAAGATCCGCAAGGAGCACCTCGAGCTCGGCTCCGTCGAGCTGGAGCGCAACCCCGACATCCTCGCCGAGCTGGGTACCGACCGACGCAGGCGGCAGTCCGAGGGTGGGTCAGCAGGTCCGGCGCCGCTGCTGGTCGGCTTCGCGGCGGAAACCGACCTTGAAGAGGAGCGGGGACGAGACAAGCTGCACCGCAAGGGTCTGGACCTGATCGTCGTCAACCGCGTCGACATGGCCGACGCCGGCTTCAACGTCGACACCAACCGGGCGCTGCTGTTGGGCGCAGACGGCTTGCGGGCGCAGGTGGCGCTGACCACCAAGGCCGAGCTGGCGGCTGTCGTGTGTGACCACGTCGAGGCGCTGCTCGTGCGGCGCCAGCGCTAGCTCGTTTATGCTCGCGCGCAAACCCCACCTAAGGATCGCTACGCCATGAGCCGTCGCTGGTTGTTCACGTCCGAGTCGGTCACCGAGGGACACCCCGACAAGGTCGCCGACCAGATCTCCGACGCGGTGCTCGACGAGGTTCTGGCCAACGATCCTGACCCCGACCACGCCCGGGTCGCCTGCGAGACGTTGGTGACCACGGGCATGATCGTGGTGGCCGGCGAGATCTCGACCGACACCTACATCGACATCGCCAAGGTCGCTCGCGAGACCGTCATCGGAATCGGCTACGACCGGGCCGCGGCCGGCTTCGACGGCAACACCTGCGGCGTGATGGTGGCGTTGGACGAGCAGTCGCCCGACATCGCCGGCGGCGTCGACAGGTCCCTGGAGAGCCGTGAGGACAGCTCCGCCGACGACCTGGACACCCTCGGCGCCGGTGATCAGGGGATGATGTTCGGTTACGCGTGCCGCGAGACCGACGTGCTCATGCCCATGCCGATCCACCTCGCGCACCGGTTGGCCGAGCGCCTGGCCGCCGTGCGCAAGGCCGGCGTCGTGGGATACCTGCGTCCCGACGGCAAGACGCAGGTCACCGTGGAGTACGAGGGCAACACCCCGGTGCGGGTGAGCCGTGTGCTGGTATCCACCCAGCACCAGCCCGACATCGACACGACGACCCTGCTCGCGCCCGACCTGATCGAGCACGTCATCGCCCCGGTCATCCCCGACGAGCTGGAGTGGCGGCAAGACGAGGTGCTGGTCAACCCCAGTGGACGCTTCGAGCACGGCGGGCCCCAGGCCGACGCCGGCTTGACCGGACGCAAGATCATCGTCGACACCTACGGCGGCATGGCCCGGCACGGCGGCGGCGCCTTCAGTGGCAAGGACGCCACCAAGGTCGACCGCTCCGCGGCCTACGCCGCCCGCTGGGTGGCCAAGACGATCGTGGCCGCCGGGCTGGCCAACCGCGCCGAGCTGCAGGTCGCCTACGCCATCGGGGTGGCGCATCCCGTCAGCCTGTCGCTGGAGACCTTCGGCACCGAGACGCACGATCCGGACAAGATTCTGGCCGGAGTCGGTGAGGTGTTCGACCTGCGGCCGGCCGCGATCATCCGTGACCTGGACTTGCGCCAGCCGGTGTTCAAGTCGACCGCGGCCTACGGGCACTTCGGGCGCGCCGGGTTCACCTGGGAACGGACGGACCGCACCGACGACCTGCGCTCCGCCAGCGGCGCCTAGCTACGGTCACCACTCGGCTCCGGTGGGAACCGGGTCATCCTGCGCTCCGCATGAACCCTCTTACGCTGCGCTCCGGATGACCCGGTTCCCCCTCCCTGCGTGCCCTGTCGAGTCGCTGACGGCTCGGAGGCGCACGTCGTTGGTGCGGTCTTGAATAGCGACACGCCGGTGGGGCGGTATGCGCGGGTGGTGGTCGGGGTTGGGCCGGCGCATCTGGATCGGCCCTTCGACTACTCGGTCCCCGACGGGATGCGGGTTGGGGTCGGCTCGCAGGTGCGGGTGGTGTTCGCGGGCCGCCGGCGCACCGGGTGGGTGGTGGAAACCGGGGACGAGCCACACACCGCGCCCGAACGCATCCGGGCGCTGTCGCTGGTGCAGGGAGAACTGGCGTGGTTCGACGCGGCCGATCTGGCGCTGTACCGCTGGGTGGCCGACCGCTATGCGGCGAAGCTCGCCGACGTCCTGCGCCACGCCCTGCCGCAGCGGGTGGCCGGCGTGGAGCGGGAATCCGGCGGCTGGGGCCCGCCCGCCGTGGTTGAGCGGGCGGCTCGCCCGGCCTGTCCGAGCCCTGCATGGCGGCCCTACGGCGCCTCCGCGTTGCTACAGGCGGCGGCGCGTCCCTCGGGGCAGGCCTACTGGTTGCGGGTCCTGCCCGACGGCGACGCGGCCGCGCTGGTCGCCGACCTGATCATGCGCTGCCTCGGTGCCGGCAAAGGCGTGCTGGTGCTTGGTCCCGACCCTGCGTCCCAGCTGCCCGACGCCGCGCTGGCGGTGACGGCGGGCGCGGACTGGCGGGCCGACAACGCTCGCGATCGTTACCGGGCGTTCCTGCGAGGCCGCACGGGTCACGCCCGCGTCGCGGTGGGGGAGCGTGCCGCCGTGTTCGCTCCGGTGGCCGACCTGGGACTGGTGGTGGTCGACGACGAGGCCAATCCGGCTTACAAAGAGCGTCGCAGCCCCCGTCACCATGCGCGGGAGGTCGCGCTGGCCAGGGCACGGATGGCCGGAGCCACGTGCGTGCTGCTCGCCGACCTGCCCAGCGCCAACCTGTACAAGCTGCTGCGGGCCGGCCACGTGACCGCGGTCGCCACCGACCGGGCAACTCAGCGTCGCCACGCGCCCCGCGTCGACGTGGTCGACCTTTCCGATCCTCGGCCCGGCACTCGGCGCGCGCGCTTCGCCGAGCCTGCCGCGCGGGCGCTGTCGGCGGTGGTCCGCGACGCGGGAG
>JALZLF010000015.1 GCA_030858865.1 Actinomycetota bacterium
GGCTGCTCCGCGGCACCCGCCACGGGCCGCTTATGGCTGCTGCCTTCCGGCCCTGACCAGGTTCACGGTGCGGCGTCGCGCGGGACCTCGCCATCCACCCGCCCGGTGCTGACCACGGCGGACCGCGGAGTCTACCAGCCGGTGCTCAGGCGGCCGCCTCGTAGGGGCAGCCCGAGGACTCGACCGCCGAGCCCGCGCCGCTCTCCGACTCCGCGGCGGTGCGGCGCAGCGCGTCGACGGCGCTGTCGAAGTCATCGACCCCGACCACCTGCATCTCGCCGTCGAGCTGCACCGAACGGGCCTCGTCCAGCTGCTCGGCGGGCGCCAGGAACAGATGCGCTCCCCCGCGATCGGCGGCGACGACCTTCTGGCGGATGCCGCCGATCTGGCCGACCGATCCCTGCGTGTCGATGGTTCCCGTCCCAGCGATGCGGCGTCCCGCCGCAAGATCGACGTCGGTGTCGATCTTGTCGTAGACGGTCATGGCGATCATCAGACCCGCACTCGGCCCCCCGATGTTCCCCGATGCCACCGCCACGGGCACGGCCAGGTCCACCCGCAGGTTCAACGTCTGCGGCTGGACGCCGATGACCGGCCTGCCCTCGTAGCGCTGCGGCGTGATCTGGACCCGCTGTCGCATCCGCTCGCGGAGGAAGGCCACGGTGATCGCCTCGCCGACGCCCCGCTCCTCGATCGCCTGGCGCAGATCGACGTCGGTGCGCACGCGTGCGGCGTCCACGGCGGTGATGACGTCGCCCTCGGCGAGCAGCCCCGCGGCCGGCGTGCCAGCGACGGTGCCGACCACCAGGACCCCGTCGCCACGGATGTCGGTCTCCAGTCCGGCGGCCCGCTGCCCCACGGCAGCCGCCACGTCCGCGGTGGCGGCGAACAGGTCCTCCTGCTGGTCGAAGAAGTCCGATGAGCTGATCTCGGCCGGGATCACGGCGCTGCGCTCGACGACGTCGATCTGCGCGTCGGCGGCTCCCCGGATCACATCGACGACCGTGGCCTCCAGCAGATCCACCGTCGTCAGCAGGTAGTCGCCCATGACCTGGCCGGCCCTCGGCGAGTCGACGGTCACGCAGTCGGCGAGCGACACCGGCGTCCCTGGCTCCTCGACGTACAACGGCAACGGCACCGTGGTTGCGGCCGCGCCGAGGATCACCACCGACAAGGGCAGGAAGGCAAGCCGCAGCAGCCGCATGTCAGCTGATGAGGTCCGCGACGAGGCTCGGCGTCAGCAGGCCAACGGCGCGGCCGCTGTCGACGACGAACAGCATGTTGCCGGGCGCCTCGCCCAACCGGTCCAGGGCCTGGTCCATCGGCGTGTCGGCGGCGACGCTGAGCTCCTCGGCGCTGGTCGCCACCTGCGCCACGGTGGTCGTCGGCCACGCCGAGGAGGGAACCGCGTCGATCTGGGACAGCAGCAGTCCTGCGCTGACCGGATCGCCGACCGGCCACAGCAGCGACGGGCGCTGTTGCACCAGCGGCAAGGCTTCGTCGAGGGTGAGGTCGGCAGGCAGCGGCTGCGCGACGCTGCCCATGACGTCGCGTGCCGTGCGGTCCGACAGCCGGTCGCGGACGCTGGCGCGACGGTGGCTGTCGGTGGCGCCTCGCAGCAGGAAGACCCCGATCAGCAGGTTCCAGATGCTGCCGAAGCCGCCTCCACGGGTCAGCGCCCAGACGCCCGCGGCGATGACGAGCAGCGCGAACGCCTGGCCGACCCGGGCGGCCCAGCGGGTGGCGCGGTTGGGCTTGCCGGTGACACCCCACAACAGCGCGCGCAGCAGACGGCCACCGTCAAGGGGGTAGCCCGGCACGATGTTGAACACGGCGAGCAGCAGGTTGGTCCAGCCCAGGTACCCGGTGACGGCGGCCACCGCCGTCCAGCCCTGTGTGGCGGTCGCCAGCAGTCCGAAGGCCCCCGCCAGCACCAGGCTGATGAACGGCCCGATCCCGACGATGACGAACTCGTCACGGGCGCTGCGCGCCTCACGGGTGGAGACCGTGACCCCGCCGAGCGCGAACAGGGTGATGCTGGCGACCGGGATGTCGCGGTCGAGGCTGGTCAACGCGTGGCCCAACTCGTGGGCCAGGATGCTGGCGAAGAACAGCACGGCGGCGGCGATCGCCGACAGCAGCAGGACGACCGGCCCGTCGCCGCCGAGCAGCGCGGTCAACCGGCCGTAGAACAGGTAGGTGACAAAGGCGACCACCAGCAGGAACGAGCGGTCGATGCGAACGGGTACTCCCCGCACACCGAACAGTGTCCAGCCACCGCCGAAGCCACCGGCAGGGGCTGGCCGGTGGGACTGCGCAGGGGTGCTGGCGTCGGTCATGGCTGTCTGTAGGCCCGTACGGGCTGTCGCTATACTGCCGCGCATCGCAAGCCGACGCTGTCCTCATGTAGCGAAGCGGTAGGACGTACAACTTGTCCTCATGTAGCGAAGGCGGTAGGACGTACAACTTGTCCTCATGTAGCGAAGGCGGTAGGACACAAAACTGGAGCCGTCGCCTAGTCAGGCCTATGGCGCGGTCTTGGAATGGCCGTAGGGTGGCAACACCCTCGAGAGTTCGAATCTCTCCGGCTCCGCCCCACCCGCCTCAAGTCCTCCTCCCTCACGCCAGCAGGCCGCCGACGCCGCCGGCGAGGAGTCCGCCTGGGTCCTGCCTGTCAGGCCGCTTTTCCGACCGCGGCCAGGATCCGCTGGCGCAGGTCGTCGTGACTGATCCCGCGACGGGTGAGCACCAGGGCGGCGACCCCTGGCCCTCTCTGAGCAGGCCGAGCAGCACGGGCTCGGTGCCGATGTAGTTGTGTCGCAGCCGCAGCGCCTCGCGTAGGGACAGCTCGAGCGCCTTCTTGGCACGCGGTGAGAACGGGATGTGGCCGAACGACCCGGTGCCGCCGCGGCGCCACCGCCGTCGGCGAAGCTGCGTGGCGCGGTCCAGCGCCCCGGGTCCGAACGCCTCCTCGATCCGAGCCCATGGCCGAGTTGGCCATCCGTCGCCACGCCATCATTGTCGCGCCCGCGGACGCCCGGTAGCGCCAGACGCGATGCAGCGTGCGACCGCAGTCGGTGGTGGAGGTGGGATTCGAACCCACGAAGGAGTTGCCCCCTTACGGCATTTCGAGTGCCGCGCACTAGGCCGGTCTATGCGACTCCACCGCTTGCGGCGGCAGGGTATCAGTGGCATCCGCCACCGGCGACCGGGCACGACGTGAGCGGAAGAAGGTTGTCAGGACCGCCGCGCAATCCTCGGCCAGAACGCCTGTCACCACCTCCACGCGGTGGTTGAGTCGCGGCTCGGACACGAGGTTCATCAGCGAACCGGCTGCGCCCGCCTTGGGGTCGGCCGCGCCGTAGACCAGCTCGGGCAGGCGTGCGAGCACCAGCGCTCCGGCGCACATGACGCACGGCTCCAGCGTGACGTACAGCGTGCAGCCGTCCAGTCGCCAAGAGCCGAGCGCCGAGGCCGCCGCGCGGACGGCCAGCAGCTCGGCGTGCGCCGTGGGGTCTTGATCGACCTCACGGCGGTTGTGCGCCTGCGCGAGAACCAGCCCGCCCTGGACCACGACCGCCCCAACCGGGACGTCGTCGTGGGTCAGGGCGAGCTTGGCTTCGGCCAGCGCACGGTCCATCCAGACCTTGTGGGTCAGCTGGGACACGGCATCTCGGTCAGTCGACCTTGGCCGCGACGCGCATGATCTCGCCCTTCTCGCGGCCACTGATGACGCCGGCGGCCTTCAGCTCGTTGGTCTTGGCAGAGACCGCGGAAACGTAGTCGCCCTTGTCGTCGAAGTCCGCGCGCCGCGGCAGCACGTCGTTGACGGTGCACCCGTTGTCCAGCTCCCGGTTGGGCACGCCGGTGTCGGTGCCCTCGACGAACACCGTTGCGCGCGTGTCGGGGTCGGCGCACGGGGAGGTCGAGAACGTCCCCAGCGGCGGGTCGTGGTCTGAGACGTGGTGCCCGTCGGCCGGGTCGTCGCGCTGGTAGTAGTCGTTGTCGAAGTGGGCGTAGCGGAAGTCGTCGACCCGGTTGTCCAGGCCGTCGGTGACCAGCATGTGGTCCAGGGTCTGCAGCTTGCCGGAGAAGACGAAGCTGTAGCGCTCCTCGACGGGGGCGTCGAACCACAGGTTTCGCAGCGAGGTCTCGGCGTCGGTCAGCTCGAGCAGGGCAGACTCGTCCTCAAAGGCGTTGAGGTCACCGGTCACGATGACCTCGCGGCCCTCGGCCTCCAGGTCGGCGACGACGTCCTCCAGGAACGCCGCCTGCGCCTGCCGGCACTCGTCGGGAGCCGACTTCGAGGAGAAGTGGTTGCTGAAGACGGTGGCCGCGAAGGCCCCGTCGCTGACCTCGATGGACAGCGGCGGGCGGTCGTACAGGCCACCGTCGACGTCCGAGCAGTCAAAGCCCTCGGGGCCTGTCGCGTCCTTGCCGTACTGGGTTACGGCGCCGACCTCGATACCGTCGGCGATCAGGAAGCCGACGTCGATGCCGCGCTCGTCGTTGCCCTCCTCCAGGTAGGCGGTGTAGCCGCCGAGCTCGTCGGCCAGTGCCCGCAGGGTCGCCTTGTCATAGACCTCCTGCACGGCCAGCACCGCCGGGCGCTCCAGCAGGCCACCGATCGCGTCGGTCAGGCGGTCGCGCTTCTCGTCGAATTCCTCCTGGGTCACGTCGCTCAGGTCCAACTCGATGCCGGGCGGAAAGAAGTTCTCGACGTTGAAGGAGGCGACGCGCAGCTGGTTGGACCCGACCGCGGCGACCTCGAAGGGGAAGGGCGTCGGGCCGTCGGTGACCGTCGGCAGGTTGCCCTCCTGCACCATGATCTTGAAGTGGCTGAACGAGAACGCGAACGGGCCGACGACGTCGTCAACACGGTCGAACAGGTCGCCGCGGACCAGAGTCGTCGACGGCGCTGCCGGCTTGTACGGGTTGTTCGGGTCGCCGGCGCCGGCGTCGGCGTCGGTCGCCAGCAGGTCGGGAGCCGGGTCGGTGCGGAACACCCGGTTCCGCTCGCTGCCGGGGGGCAGGAACAGCTCGCCGAACTTGTTGGTCCCGCCCGAGTTCGCGGTGCCGGTGGCCAGGCGCACGCGCATGCCCTCCAGCGTCTCGTAGTACGCGCGGTCGAATGGGTCCTGAGCGGCGGCCAGGGCGGGATCGATGGTGATCGGCGCTGGCAGCGCTGCCCTGCCGAGCACCTGCGGCTCCCGGTCGAACTCCTCTGAGATGATCGTGAAGCCGAACTTCTCGTTGACCTCGCCCTCTGTGGTCACGACCGTCCCGGGCGGGTAGACCCCTCGGTCGCGCACGAAGCCGATGAAGATACCCTCGCTGGTGGCGGCGTTGCCGTCGTCGTCGGTTGGCAGCGACTGGATGAAGATGCCGGCGTCCTCGGGGAACGTCCTGCTGAAGCTGGCGCCGATCTCGTCGTCCACGCCGGTGACGACGCCTTCGACGATGACGGTCTCGCCGTCCAGCGGTGACTCGTCGCCGGGACCCTGGATCTCGTTGATCGCTGTGGGCTCGGGTTCGGGCTGGGGCTCGGGCTCGACAGAGTCACCCGACAGGTTCTGGGGGTCCGCCGCCTTGGGACCCTCGAAGTCGGCGACGTTGTCGTCGGTGTCCTGGGTTCCGCCGGCTCGGCGCTCGAAGGCCTGGTCATCCCCGCTGCTCGGCAGGTTCAGCCCGGCTCCCTCACGGCACAGGTCGGTGCCGCCGTTGCTGGACTCGACGCCGTCCTGGACCGTCCCGACCGCGGCCGTGATCCGCACGCCGCCCTGGTTCGACAGGCCCGTGCCGTAGGTGGCGTCGGGGGCCGGGGTGCCGCTGTAGCCGTTGTCGGCGGTGTTGGCGAACAGGTAGTGCGCACCCGCAGGCAGCGTCGTGCCAGCCGGAACGGTGGAGCGGGTAGAGGGGCTGCCGCTCGCTGCAGCGCAGCCCTCCAGCTTCCAGCCGCCGATGGCGACCGGGGACGAAGCGGCGTTGTGCAACTCGACGAACTCGTCGTTGCCGCCAACGGGGCCGCCGAAGCGGAACTCGCTGACGACGACGCCGGTCGGAGACAGCGCCGAGGCCGGGAGGGCGGAAAGGAGCAGGGACAACGCGCACCACACGACGAGTGCGCGCCGGGAGACGGGAGGCATGAGATTCCTTCCAAGGGACGAAGGCCCGCTATGGGAGAAAGCTCCGATTGAGCGATCAGCAGTCTAGTCAATCGGGTCTATCCGGCTCATAGCCACACCCTGACCGCCGGCAAACGGCTGGGTGAACGTTCGGCCGTGGGGTATCGCAGGCGCCGGAGGGGTACACAGCGGTTCTCGACCTACGGCAGGAGATCGTCATGGGAACCGGACCGCAAGAAGGCGCCGAAGGCACCAGCGAGGGCATCAAGGGCTCGGTGAAGAAGGCCACGGGCGCGCTGACCGGCAATGAGCGACTGGAGGCAGAGGGCCACGCGCAGGAGGACAAGGCCGACTCCAAGCGCGACGCCGCGGCCAAGGAAGCCGAGGCCGAGAAGGCGCGCACCGAGGCTTCAGGTCACGAGGCAGAGCAGCGCAGCCACCAGCCCTAGCTGTCAGTCGCAGTTCCGGAGGCCCTGGCCGCGTGGTCGGGGCCTCGTTGCGTCCCCTGTAGGCAGCGGCTCCCGGTGGAGGTCAGGCGGCGCCACGCTCCCAGCGCGCCGGCACCGCTTCGCGAGCGGCCCGTTCGAGCTCGCTGATCGCGCCGCAGGCAGCCTCGCCGGTGTCGGCGTCCTCGGCGTGCTCGACCGCCGCGCACAGCGCGACGCGAAGATGGTGCAACGCTGCCCACCCACGCTCGTCGACCGGGGCCTCGGCCGCCAGCCGCTGCGTGAGCGCACAGGCCTCGACCACCAGGTCCTGGATTCGCGCATCATCCGGGCTCATCGGGAAGCTCCACTCGTCGACACCACCGCAGAGGCTGCCACAGCGGTGCGACGATCCCGGCGAACCGGTCCTGTCCCGTCAGGGAAGCGCGACGAAGTCGCCCAGGAAGGTCCTCGCCGCCGCGCTGTCGAGGCGGTACGTGGTGTTGGTCGAGCGGCAGAAGACGTCACCCGTCACGGTGATGCCAGCGATGAGGTTCGTC
>JALZLF010000019.1 GCA_030858865.1 Actinomycetota bacterium
GCCTTATCCAGCTCCCCATCGGCGAGGAAGCGTTCGATGAGCTGTTGCTTGTCGATGCGCATTACATCCCCGGGATGCCGCCGCCGCCCGTGAACTTGGCGATGAGGTCCTGCGGGTTGATGCCCAGGTTCTGCAGCGTCCCCGCGTCCTGCTCGGTGTCGACCTGCTCTGGCAGCTGGCCCTCGGCCTGTTGCGCCTTGTCCTGGTCGCCCTGCTGGCGCAGGAAGTCGATGATCTGCTGCTTGTCGATCTGCATGACGAGGTCCTTTGTCGACGGTGTCGACTCCCGCTACCCGGCGGAAGGCGGCAGCAACCCATCGGCGGGCACGCAAGAGGCGGCGCCCCCCCAGGCGCCACCTCCGCGCTGATCGGTGGTCAGGCCACGCGTCGCCGGCCCGCCATCGCACAACGTCATGCGTCATTCGTATCCGGTGCTGCCGGCGGTTTGGTGGCCGACGCCGTGCGGCGCAATAGCATGGCCGCCGAGGAGGTGGGCGGTGCGCGATGAGCGGAACCGGCTGGCGCCGGAGACCGTCGCTGTCACCGCGGGGCGGGGCGGCGAGGTCCCTGGCGCGCCGCTGAACGTGCCAGTGCATCTGGCCTCGATGTACCGCGAAGGCGGGCCCGTCAACTACGCGCGCGAGGGCAACCCGACCTGGTCGGCGTTCGAGGAGGCAGTCGGCTCGCTGGAGGGCGGGCAGGCCCTTTGCTTCGCGTCCGGCATGGGCGCCGTCTCGGCGATCCTGGAACAGCTGCCAGTCGGCGCGGTGGTGGTCGCCGCGAACGGGTCCTACACCGGCACCCGGGCGTACCTGAGCGATGCCGACTCGCGGGGGCGCCTCGAGGTCCGCCTGGTCGACGTAGCCGACACCCAGACCACGCTCGCGGCCTGCGTCGACGCGGCGCTGCTGTGGGTCGAGTCGCCGACCAACCCGCTGATGGCCGTGGCCGACCTGCGGGCGCTGGCCGCCGGTGCCAGGGCCTCCGGGGCGCTCCTGGTGGTGGACAACACCTTCGCCACGCCACTGCTGCAGCAGCCGCTCGCCCTCGGCGCCGACATGGTGGTGCACTCGGCGTCCAAGTACATCGCCGGTCACTCCGACGTGGTGATGGGTGTCCTGGCCACGCGCGACGCCGAGCTGCTGCAGCGCCTGACCGTCCGCCGCACCCTGCTCGGAGCCGCGCCGGGCCCGCTGGAGACGTTCCTGGCCCTGCGGGGGCTGCGCACGTTGCCGTTGCGGGTGGAGCGCGGCCAGCACAACGCCGGCGAGCTGGCGCGACGGCTCACCGCTCATCCCGCGGTCGAACGGGTCCGCTATCCCGGGCTGACCGACGACCCCGGTCACGCGCGTGCCGTTGCGCAGATGTCGGGCTTCGGGGCGATGCTGGCCTTCGACCTGCGCGGCGGCGCAGCGAAGGCCGACGCGTTGTGCGCCACCGTCAGCCTGATCACGCACGCCACCAGCCTCGGCGGTGTGGAGTCGACGCTGGAGCGCCGCGGTCGCTACGCGGGTGAGGAGGCCGTACCGGCCGGGTTGGTGCGATTGTCGGTGGGCTGCGAGCACGTCGACGACCTTTGGTCTGACTTGTGTGCTGCCCTTGATGCCGTGTGACGATCCTGGCCTGGCAGCGCGGGGGTGCCGTGGCTGGGCCGGCCGTCGTGCTGGTCCACGACTGGGCCACCGACGGGGTCCGCGAATGGCAGGACACCGGCTGGGTGGCCGGTCTCCAGGAGGCCGGCATGGCGGTGTACGTGCCGGATCTCCCGGGTCACGGCGAGTCCGCCGACGTGCTCGTGCCACCCGACGCCGAGCCAGCGGCTTGGACCGCCGCCGCCATCCTGCTCGACCTCGATCGTCTGAGTGTCGGCGCCTTCTCCGCCGTCGGGCATGCCGCCGGCTGCCTGGTCGCGGGTCATCTGGCGGTTCGCGCTCCGCAGCGCGTGTCCCGGCTGGTCCTGGTGAGCTGCGACGACCGTGCGGTGCTGCCGTGGGCGCAGGAGGTGGCCACGGCCTTGCTCGATCCCGCCGCGCCGGTGTGGCATCCCGAGGCGGCCGGCGCCGTGGCTCGCGCCCGCGCTGACAAACGTCACCATCTGCCGACGCTGGCGTTGTGGGCGCAGCACGCCACCTGGCCGGCGGCGACCCGTCTGGGAGCTTTGCGCACTCGCGTGCTGCTGGCCGTCGGGCAGTCCGACGACCGCCACGAGCGTGCTCCTCGTCTCGCGGCGCTGTTCCACGACGGGCGCATGATCACCGTGCCCGGCAGCGGACGGGAGGCGCTGCAGGCGCCTGAACTGGTCACGGCGGTCGGAGCGTTCCTGCGCGAGACGCAGGCGTGAGCCGGGGAGCCGGCCATGGCTGAGCGCCGGCGCATCCTGGCCTTGGGCGCGCTGGGGCTGCCGCTGGCCCTGCTGGGCGTCCTCGGCGTCGAGGCCTGGATGGCCGCCAACGCCGAGTACCTGCCCGACGAGCCCGGTTACGTTCTCGAGTCGCGGGTCGCCCCCACCAGCGGCGCTTCCGACGGTCCAGCGGTGCGCCTGGTGGTGCTCGGCGATTCGACGGCGGCGGGCGTCGGCTCCCCCACCCTGGCCGAATCGCTGCCGGTGCAGGTCGCGCAACGGTTGGCTGACGACCTCGGCCGCCCCGTCGACGTGACCGGCTTCGGCGTCTCCGGGGCTCGCACCGTCGACGTCCGCGACGAGCAGATCCCGCTGCTGGTCGACCGCAGGGTTGACGCGGTGCTCATCGCCATCGGCTCCAACGACGTGACGCACGCCACCTCGCCGTCGGCGATGGCCGAGCAGACGCGCAGCATGCTGCGTGCCGCCCGCCGCAACGCCGGCCAGGCCGCCCTGGTGCTGGGCGGCATCCCGCTGTTCGGGTCGGCTGACGCACTGGCCCAACCGCTGCGACTGCTCGTCGACACCTATGCGCGGGTGCTGCGACGCGTGCAGCGCGACGCCGCCGCCGCGGAGGGTGCGCGTTTCGTCAACATCGCCGTCGAGGCAAGTCCGCGCTTCGCCGGGGTACCCGAGGCGATGTCGTCCGACGGGTTCCACCCCGCCCCCGTCGGCTACGGCTTCTGGGCCGACGCCCTCGCCCCGGCTCTGGCCGCCGAACTCGGCGCCTAACCCCGCGGCCTACTCGACGCCGCGGTAGACCTCGATGAAGCGGGTGTAGTTCTGGGCGATCTGGGCGGCGGCCTTCTCCCGGTCCAGCGACCCGTCCAGGTAGGCCTTCAGCGAGTCCCACCAGATGCTGCGACCGATGGCGAAGCCGGTGAAGCCGTGCACCGGCGCGGCTTGGCGCAGCCAGGCATCGACCCTCTCGTTGTTCGCGCCGCGACCCAGCAGCACGCAGACGACGTTGTCGCGGCCGCCGGCACGGGTCTGCTCGGCGATGCGCACGCAATCCTGGCGCTCGTCGACCCCTTCGATCTTCCAGATGTCGACCTCGACACCGGCGTCCTGGATCTCGGCGATGGCCCGCACCATCAGGTCCGGCCGCAGCTCGGCGTCGTAGCGGTCGGTGTCGCCGCCCACCGAGTCCAGCTGCTCCGGCTCGGCCGGCACCAGCAGCTCGAAGAGGAACTTGCGGTCGTTGGCGTGCAGCCAGTCGGCCAGCGTCTTGAGTCGCCGCAGCTGCAGGATGCTGGTCTCTTTGTCCGCTGAGTCCGGGTTGTAGCGGACGAGCACCTTGGAGAAGTCCGGATCGAACTGCTCGATATGCCCACCGAAGTCGTCGCCGTACTCGAAGTCGAAGACGTCCTGCCCGCTCTTCTCGACCGGCATCGCCAGCTTGAGGCCGTGCCTGCGGGCCTGCGCCGGGATGTCGCCGCCGAACTGCTCGTCGACGAGCACACCCATCTTGGAGGCGTCCTCGCCGGCTTGGGCGGCGATCACCATGCCGTCGAAGATGAGGTTCTTGGCGTCGGCGATCCGCTCGGTCTCCTCGGGGTTGGGATCGCCGTCAACGCCGAACATCTTCTTCTGGAACGACCCTCGGTGGTCGAATGCCAAGATGTACAACTTGCCGGAATAGCCGAGTTCCATGGATGCCGTCCTGGTCGTCGCGATCGGAACATTGCGGGAGCGCCTGTTAGGCGCACTCTACCCAAGCAACTAGCATGCGCGCGTGCACCGCCGTGCCGAAACAGCGCCAGCGTTTGTCGCTCGAGGCTCGGCGGAATAATGCAGCCTGGACGCAGCTTGCGGCCAGAGAAATGTCCAGCCCCCCTGGGGGGCGGAGGGGAGACAAATGGGCATCATCGCGTTCCTGATCCTGGGACTGATTGCCGGGGCGATCGCCAAGGCGGTCCTTCCGGGTGACGACCCGGGCGGCATCATCGTGACCATGATCGTCGGTGTGGTCGGAGCCATTCTGGGTGGTTTCCTGGCCGGCGCACTGTTCGGCATCAACGTCAACGAGAAGTTCTTCGACTTGGCGACATGGGTGTCGGCCATCGTCGGCGCCATCATCCTGTTGCTCATCTACCGGGCGGTGGCCGGTCGCAAGACCGCCTGAGTAGCTCTGGAGCACCGGCAGAAGGCGCGCCCATCTGGCGCGCCTTCTGCGTCTGCGGGGTGAGGCACATGCCCGA
>JALZLF010000024.1 GCA_030858865.1 Actinomycetota bacterium
CGCTCAGCGCCCGGCCGGCCGGGGTCGCCGACCAGGCGTCCACCACGGTGGCGGCGGCCAGGTCGGCCAGCTGACCGGCGGTTGCCGTGACCGTGCCGGCGACCTCCACCCGCACCTGCCGTTCAAGGCGGCGTTCGTCGCCGATCCCAGCGTTGGCCAGCAACCCCCTGATCCAGGCACGCGCCTGACCGGTGGCGGCCTCGGTGAGCTTGAGGACACGGCTACCGCCGACGAAGCGGTCCCAGCGGTCGACCACCTCCCCGCGCAACGGCATCCCTTCGTCCAGCGAGGCTGCGAACTCCTCCTGGGCGCCGTCATAGGCGTGGTCGACGTCGACCAGCAACCGGCGAACCTGGTGCAGCTCGTCGCCGACCGCGTCGATGAGCTGGCCGACGTCGTCGGGCACAGCGTCCAGGCCACCTTGCAACGTCTGCGTGCGGTGCGCGCGACGGGCCTCGGGATCCGCCAGTCGTCGCAGCCAGGTGCGCAGCTCGTCGCCGACGCCGACGGGCAGGCGTCCGGCGCGGATCGCGGTCACATGGATGGTGAACAGCCGCGCGTCGGGCAGGCCCTCGTCGGCCAGCTTGCCGATGAAGTCGGCGCGCACCTCCGGCAGGTCCACACGGTGCACCTGGGTGAGCACCACCCCCAGCGCGGTGCGCCGAGCGCGGGCGCGGCGCAGGTAGCGCATCGACTCCTCGTCGGCGTACTTCCCACCCGTGGTGAACCACAGCCACAGGTCGGCGGCGTCCAGCAGCTGGTCGGCAAGCTCGCGGTTGGCGCTGGCCACGGAATCCACGTCTGGCGCGTCGACCAGCGCTAGGCCCGGCGGCACCGTGCCGCTGGAAATCACCCGCAGGACCCCCTCACGGCTGGCTCCGACGTCGCGCACGTCGAAGTCGGTCTCCACGCGGGCAAGTTCGGGAAGCACGCGGTCGGAGGTGAACCACTCCGCCTCGGTCGGATGGCATACCAGGGTTGGCGCGTGGGTGGTGGGCCGGACGGGCCCGGTGGCAACCACGTCGCGTCCGACCATCGTGTTGAGAAAGGTCGACTTGCCGGCGCCCGTCACCCCCCCGAGGACCACCAGCAGCGGCGCGTCGATGTCGCGGATCCGCGCGATGTGCCCGGCGATGTCACCCGCGACGCGGTCGCGCAGATGCCGCTGGTCTGCTTGCTCGGCGGTCGCCAGGTCGAAGGGGGTCGCGACGACGCAGCGCTGGAGCGCGGTCAGCGCAGTCACCAGCGCGTCGGCCGGCTCAACTGCTGCATCCGAGGTGGTCATAGCCTCCTTGCTACCCCATGGTGGGGCTTCCGGCGCGCAGGCGTCACAGGGTGGCCGCCGTGGCGCCGCAAGAGAAATCTCTCACAAGGCTCTTAGATTCCCTTCAGGCCACGGGAGAGGCTCGCGTTTTCCAGCGATCCGCCACCAGGAGCCGACGTGCGCCGTCCCGACAGCCCGCTTTCCCCGAATACGCGGCGATGACGCCTGCCCGGCTTCCGCCGGCACCCGCGACCCCGGACCCCTGGCGAACCCGGTCGATCTGCTTCTCGGCGCCCCTCGAGGCCGGCGATCGGGTCCTGGTGGTGGGAGCTTGGCCGTCGGTGTCGCGGTCGGCTCGCCTGGCGGGCGCCGAGGTCCTGTCGGTGGACACCTCGCGCGCCGAGCCGGCGGAAACCAACGGCGAGGCCACGGCGGTCATCACCGGCGACCGGCTTCCGGTGCCGGACGCCGCGATGGACCACGTCCTGCTGCCGGGGCTGACGCCGCTCCTGCTGCCGTTGGCCCGCACAGAGCTGGCTCGAATGCTGCGCCCCGGCGGCTGGCTGTTCCTCGGCGCCCCGGCGGTCTGGCGATCCGGGCCGAGGCGCGGCGCCTTGTCGGTACGCGGTGGCCGCCCTGCTGGAGCGCTGCGGCTTCGGCGATGTCCGCGCCTACGGGATCGCCCCGAGCCTGGCGGCGCCGCCACCTGGTCCCCCTGGCCTCGCGGGGAGCGCTGCGCTGGTACGCCCGCTCCGGGTTCGCGCCGACATCGCGCTACGCCGCCGTCGTTCGCTGGAGCGTGGCGCGGCTGGGTCGCCACCGGCCGCTCCTGCTGTTGTTCCCCGCGCTGGGTTGGACCGCCCGCCGCCCTCCTGGCGGCGCCGGATGATCGACGCGGTGCTGGCCCAGCTACGGGCACGGCCGGAGGTGGCCTGGCGCCTGACCGACCTCAGCCGCGGCCGGGCTCTGCACGCGCTGCAGATCGGCAGCCGCTGGGAGGGTCGGGCGGTGTGGTCGCTGTTCCCCGATGGCGCCGACCAACCGGTGCTGATCGTCAAGGTCGACCACAAGAAGCGCTCTCAGCAGTGGTTGCGCCAGGAGCACAAGGCTCTGCTCGCGCTGTCGGGCCAGCCGCAGCTGCGGGGAAGCGTGCCCGAGCCCGTGGCGCTGTTCGCTGACGGCCGGCGGCTGGCCCTGACCCAGACCGCCGTGCCAGGAACGCCGTTGAGCGTGCTGGCCCGCCAGCGAGCACGCCCCTCACCGAGGGCCTGCGCGGTCGAGCACCGCCTGGTTCTGGACTGGCTCGCATGCCTGCACGGCGACATCGCCTCGGCTCCTTCCCATCGCGTCGACTCCGCACAGGTGGTTGAACGGAGCTGCAGCTGCAGCTGCCGGTCCTGGCCGGGCACGGTGACCTCGGCCCGAGCAACTGCCTGCTCGGCGACGGGCGGATCCGCGTCATCGACTGGGAAGGCGGCGTCGGCACCCGCACGCCTACCGCCGACCTGATGATCTTTCTGACCCACTACGTGCGAGCTCAGCCGACCCGCCGCAACCGGCTGCCCGACCGCGAGGACGCCTTCCGCGCCGCGCTGCTCGGCAACGGCTGGCTGGCCACCGGACGGCGGCCACCTTCCGTGCGCAGCTGGGCCGTCTGGGTGTGCCGTCCGAGGCTTGCGAGTATGTGTTCGTGGCGGCGCTCGCCGAGCTGGCGAGCGGCCAGGCGCGCACCGCTCACGGGCTGGCGCAGCGGTACTGGGCCCGGCCGCTGGCGATCTACGCGGCTGGCTCGCAGCGGTCGTGGCTGCGCGAGGTCAGCCGCCGGCCACGGCCGGAATGATCGAGACGGTTGCCCCGTCGGGAACCGTGGTGTCCAGGCCACCGGCGAAGCGGATGTCCTCGTCGTCGACGAACACGTTGACGAAGCGTCGAACCTTGCCGCCGTCGTCCAGGATTCGCTCGGCCACACCGGGATGGACCGCGTCCAGCGACGTCACCACCTCGCCGACGGTGTTGCCGTCGACCGCGACGGTGGCCGCACCCCCGGTGACGTTGCGCAGCGGCGTTGGGATACGGACGGTGGCGCTCATGAAGCCTCCTGCAGGGACAAGGCGGACCGGAAGTCGCCGAGGCTCGGGGTGATCTCGAAGGTCGGCCCCACGGTCGGCGCGACGGCGTCGGTGGTCTTGAGCCCGGTGCCCGAGACCACGGCCACGGTGCGCTCGCCGGTACCGATGCGGCCTTGCGCGACGAGCTTGCGCAACGCGGCGACGGTCACCCCGGCGGCGGTCTCGCCGAAGATGCCCTCGGTGCCGGCCAGCAGCTTGATGCCGTCGATGATCTCGGCATCCGACACGTCCTCCATCGCGCCGCCGCTGCGACCGACCGCGTCCAAGGCGTAGTAGCCGTCCGCGGGATCGCCGATCGCCAGCGACTTGGCGATGGTGTCCGGAAGCACCGGCATGATCGAGTCGCCGCCGTCCTTGTACGCCGCGGTGATCGGTGCGCAGCCGCTGGCCTGCGCTCCCGAGACCGCGCAGGCTCGGTCAGAGACGAGTTCCAGGTCGACCAGCTCGCGGAACGCCTTTTCAATCTTGACCAGCATCGCGCCGGAGGCCATGGGGGCGACCACGTGGTCAGGCAGGCGCCACCCCAGCTGCTCGGCGATCTCAAAGCCGATGGTCTTGGAGCCCTCGGCGTAGAACGGGCGGACGTTGACGTTGACGAAGGCCCAGCCGTAAGCGTCGGCGAGCTCGCCGCAGAGCCGGTTGACGTCGTCGTAGGTGCCCTTGACCGCGACCAGGGTCGGCCCGTACACGGCGGTGGCCAGGATCTTGGTCTGCTCCAGGTCGGACGGGACCAGCACGATCGCCCGCATGCCACTGGCAGCCGCGTGGGCAGCCACCGACTGGGCCAGGTTGCCCGTCGAGGCGCAGGCGGCCGTGTCGAGTCCCAGACGGCGGGCGGCGGTCAGCGCGACGGACACCACGCGGTCCTTGAACGCGCCGGTCGGGTTCAGCGTGTCGTTCTTGATCCACAGGTCGTCCAAGCCGACGGCCGAGCCCAGCCGTGGCGCCGGCACCAGCGGCGTGAAGCCGGCGCCGAGGTCGACAGGTGCGGCGTCGTGGGGCCCGTCGAGTACCGGCAGCAGGTCGGCGTAGCGCCACAACGTCGGGGGGCCGGCGGCGATGCGTTCCCGGGTGACCACGCCGCGCATCGCGTCGTAGTCGTAGACGACCTCCAGAGGGCCGAAACAGAAGCCGCAGGCGTGCGTGGCGGCCACGTCGACGCGACGGCTGCACTCTCGGCATTGCAGGGCTTGCACGTATGTCACGGCGCGTCTCTTCTCTTTACCCCCGCCGGTGCGAGGGTCCCGATCTGGCTGAGGATCGCGATGAGCCTACCGGCCGGCGGCCGGCGGGACTATGGTGATGCGCGATGCAGCGTGGGCTCGCGGCGTCGAGCGGCCCCAGGCGGGAGGCGCCGCGACGACTTGGGAGCCCTACCGCTTCGCTACTTGAGGGCTCAGAGGGGTCGGATGCACCCAGCCGGCCCCTCATTCGTCTCCGAGATCCGTTTCGAGGTGGAGGGACCATGACCGCACTCCGACGTTGCCTGCCCGACCGGCTTCCCGCAATGGCGTTGGTGCTGGTCCTGCTGGCCGCCTGCGCTCCGATCTCCGACACCGCGGACGACCGCCTGGAGGCAGGTTCGGCGAGCGAGACCGCCAGCGACGGCGGCGACGCCGGGGCGAGCGGCGCGGGTGGTGGCGGTGAGCTGACCTACGCGGCCGCCCCGCCCAACACGGTCAACCCGCACATGATGAGCTCGCTGGGCGACATCCACACGGTGCAACCGGTCGTCAACTACCTGGTGCGACTGGGCCAGGACCTGTCGTTGCAGCCGGATCTGGCCACGGAATGGAACAGCGACGACGCGCGGACCTGGACCTTTCAGCTGCGCAAGGGCGTGACGTTCCACGACGGCTCGGACTTCGACGCCGAAGACGTCGTCGCGACGTTCGACCGGATCGTCGATCCCAAGGAGCAGTCCGCGGCCGCCGGGTCCTTCAGCTTCTTGAAGAAGGGCGGCACGACGGCGGTCGACGACTACACGGTGAGGTTCGAGCTGACCGAGCCGGTCGGTGACTTTCCGGCATGGGTGACGGCCTACCAGGCGGCCGTCCTGCCGTCGGACTGGTCAGGCAACTTCGAGAAGAA
The DNA here is from genome assembly GCA_030858865.1 of Actinomycetota bacterium. GTDB lineage: Bacteria > Actinomycetota > Nitriliruptoria > Euzebyales > Egibacteraceae > JACCTL01. The sequence continues at coordinate 5,485 of JALZLF010000024.1, forward strand.
CCCGATAGGGACGGGACCGTTCAAGCTGGTCGAATACACCCCCCGCCAAGGTGCGGTCTTCGAACGCAACGCCGACTACTGGGAGGAGGGGATGCCGAAGCTCGACCGGATGGAGGCGGTGTACTACGAGGACTTCGGCGCGCAGATCACCGCCATCCAAAGCGGCGACGTCGACGTGATGACGCTGCTGCCCGGCGACCTGGTCGACACCGTGCCCGAAGGCAGCGGCGTCAACGTGCTGGCCGCGCCCAGCGCCACGCACGCCCAGCTGACGATGCGTGTGGACACCGAGCCCTGGGACGACAAGCGGGTGCGTCAGGCGCTGGCCCTGACGATCGACCGCCAGGAGATCGTCGACGAGCTGTGGGCCGGCCACGCCACGGTCGCCAACGACTCGTGGTTGTCGCCCGTCTACGGCTTCGAAGGCGCCGTCGACACCGAGCAGCGCACCCAGGACATCGAACAGGCCAAGCAGCTGCTGGCCGACGCCGGCTACCGCAACGGCCTCGACACCCAGCTGGTGACCTACGGCGGCATCGGCATCTTCGCTCAGGCCGTGGCGGACATGGCCGAGCCGGCCGGTTTCCGCATCAAGATCAAGGTCGAGCCGACGGACGTGTACTACCAGCACTGGACCGAGCTGCCGCTGGCCATGGAGACCTGGCTGCACCGTTCCTCTCCCGCCCAGATGCCGGCGCTGAGCTTCCAGTGCGGCGTGGACTGGAACGTTGCGCACTGGTGCAACACCGAGTTCGACAAGCTGCTGGATCAGCTCAACGCCACCGTGGACACCGACGAGCGCGCGCAGATCGCCGGGGAGATGGCGGCGATCATGCACGAGGAGGTCCCAGCGGTGATCCCGTGGTTCCAGGACACGCTGTCGGCCACCCGGGACAACGTCAGCGGCTACGACAGCCACCCGGCCAACTTCGTCGACTTCCGCAACACCACCGTCGGATAGGCGGTGGCTGGCAGCGCTGCGCCCGGACTCCTGCGCTACTTCGCGAAGCGGCTGGGCGTGATGCTGTTGCTGCTCGCCATGGTGTCGGTGCTCACCTTCGCGATGGTGGAGATCCTGCCCGGCGATGTCGGCAACCTGATCCTCGGGCAGTACGCCACCGCCGAGAACGTCGAGCAGGTCCGTCGTGACCTCGGCCTTGACCGCGCGCTGTACGTCCGCTACGCCGACTGGATGGGGGGCTTTCTGACCGGCAACTGGGGAGACTCCTGGCGGCTTGGGACGCCGATCGCCCCGCTGATCGCCGGGCGGCTGTACAACTCGCTGATTCTGGCCTCGGTCGCCTTCGCGGTCATCATTCCCGTCGGGATCGTCGCTGGTATCGCGTCGGCCCTGCGCAGAGGCAAGCTGACCGACCGGGTGATCAACGGCGTCAGCGTCGTGTCCATCACCATCCCCGAGTTCGTCAGCAGCATGTTCCTGATCCTGTTCTTCAGCCTGCTGCTGCCGTGGTTCCCGTCGTCGGCACGCATTCCCGACGGCGCTGGGCCGCTGACGACCCTGTGGTTCCTGGCCTTGCCGATCGTGGCGATCAGCCCGGTGCTGACCGGCTACATCGTGCGAACGGTGCGCGCGAGCATGGTCACCGAGCTGGAGGCCGACTACACCCGCACCGCCGTGCTCAAGGGCCTGGGCTCCCGAACGGTCGTCATCCGCCACGTCCTGCGCAACGCGTTGCTGCCCGCGATCACTGTCATCGCCAACCAGATCGCCTGGCTGATCGGCGGGCTGGTCGTCATCGAGAACGTCTTCAACTACCCGGGCATCGGCCAGCTGCTGCTGCAGGCCGCCTTGGTGCAGGACGTGCCGCTGCTGGAGGCGATCGTGCTGATCCTGGCGGCCGTGCTCATGCTGTCCAATCTGGCGGCCGACCTGCTGTACACCGCGTTCAACCCGCGCGTGCGCGCGCAGGTCGCGGGCGGTGCGTCGTGAGGCGGCAGGTCCGCGCCCTGCGCGGCTCGCCCGGAGTGGCCCTTGCCCTGCTGGTGCTGGGAGTGTGGATCGCGATCGCGGTGTTCTGGCCGCAGCTGGTGCCCTACGGACCGACCGAGCAGGAGCTGACCAGCCGTTACGACCCGCCGTCGGCGCAGCACTGGCTGGGTACCGACAACCTCGGCCGTGACATCTTCAGCCGCATCCTCGCCGGCAGCCGCAGCGTGCTGATCGTGAGCCTGGCGTCGACCACCTTGGGGGTTGCCATCGGCACGGCCATCGGCTTGTGCGCGGCGTTCTACCGCGGGAAGGTCGACGAGATCCTGATGCGCTCGCTCGACCTGCTGATGGCGTTTCCGATCATCGTCATCGCTTCGGTGGTCCTGGCCATGCTCGGGCCCTCACGGCTGAACCTGGTGGTCGTCATCGCGGTCATGCTCGCGCCGTACAACGCCCGCGTGGTGCGTTCCGCGGTGCTGTCGTGGCGGGACCGCGACTTCATCGCGGCGGCGCGGATGCGCGGGGAGTCCGGCGCCTTCATCCTCTTCCGCGAGCTGCTGCCAAACATCGTCGGAACCATCAACGTCGAGTACACGTTGCGGCTGGCGCTGTCGATCTTCGCCGTCGCCACGCTGTCGTTCCTCGGCTTCGGCATCCAACCGCCGACGCCCGACTGGGGGCTGATGGTGTCCGAGGGCCGGCCCTTCTACCAGATCGCGCCCTGGGTGGTGATCGCTCCGGCGGCGGCCATCGCGTCGCTGATCGTGGCCGTCAACGTCGTGGCGCAGAGGTTGCGTTCGTGACCGAGGCCGTGACCGAGGCCGTGACCGGGGCCGCGACGGTCCTGGCGGTGGAGGACCTGTCGGTCGACTACCGGACCGGCGCCGGGTCGGTCCCAGCGATCCGGGGAGTGTCACTGGCCATCGCTTCGGGCGAGGCGTTGGGGCTGGTCGGCGAGTCCGGCTCGGGCAAGACCACGCTCGGCATGGCGATCATGCGGTACCTGCCGGCCAACGGGCAGATCACCCGCGGCTGCATCCGCTACCAGGGCACCGACCTGGTGCCGTTGACGCAGCGCGAGCTGTCGCGCATCCGCGGAAACCACATCGCGATGGTGTACCAGGACCCGGCCGGGGCTTTGAACCCGTCGCTGCGGGCAGGCGAGCAGATCGCCGAGGTCTACCGAGCTCATCTAGGCTTGAGCCGCGCCGAGGCAAGGGGTCGCGCCGAGGGGATGCTCGAGCTGGTGCAGCTGCCAGACCCCCATCGTGCCTACGACCGCTATCCCCACCAGTTCAGCGGCGGCCAGAAGCAGCGCATCGTCATCGGCATGGCGCTGGCGATGGACCCCAACCTGCTGATCCTCGACGAGCCGACGACCGGCCTGGACGTCACGGTCGAGTCGGAGATCATGCAGCTGTTCGCCGATCTGCGGGCCAAGACCAGCGCGGCGATCCTGTTCATCAGCCACGACATCGGTCTGGTGGCCAGCGTCTGCGAGCGCGTCGGCGTGCTCTACCGAGGCGAGCTGGTCGAGACCGGCGACACCGAGGATGTCTTCTCGCGACCCACCAACCCGTACACCCGGGGACTACTGGCCTGCCGGGTGCCGCCCGGCGTCTCGAAGGACTCTCGCCGCCTAGAGCCGCTGCCCAGTGGCGACTCCGAGGCTTCCCCGGGCGCTTGCTTCTTCGAGCCCCGTTGCGCCTTTCGCAAGCCCCGCTGCCGTGAGGAGCATGCGGCGTTGTTCCCGGCGGGTGGCAGCCAGCGAAGCCGCTGCTTCTTCCACCAGGAGGTGGCGGGCGCGGGACCGCCGACGGTGACCGCGAGCGACGGACGAAGCGCGGCGGCGGGCGACACGACGCTGCTGGAGGTGCGCGGACTCCGCAAGGTCTTCCGCGTGCAGGGACGCGACCTGGTCGCGGTGTCGGACGCCAGCTTCACGCTGGCGCCCGGGCGCATCCTCGGCATCGTTGGCGAGTCCGGCTCCGGCAAGACCACCCTCGCCCGCATGATCGCGGGACTGGAGGTGGCCGACGGCGGCAAGGTGATCCTGTCCGGGATGGACGTCACCAAGCCCGCCAACAAACGTGGCGTCGCCTCCCGCCGTGCCCTGCAGATGGTCTTCCAGCACCCCGACGGGACACTGAACCCCAGCCACCGGATCCGCCAGATCCTGCGGCGCCAGATGCGAAAGCTCGACGCCGGCGACGGTGCCCGGCACGACGAGACGCTCGCCGAGCTGCTCCGCGCGGTGCAGCTGGGCCCCGAGCACCTCGACGCCCGACCGCGCGAGCTGTCCGGCGGGCAGCAGCAGCGGGTGGCCATCGCCCGAGCCTTCTGCACCGGCCCCCAGCTCGTCATCCTCGACGAGCCCACGTCGTCACTGGACGTGTCGGTGCAGGCGGCCATTCTCAATCTGCTGATCGATCTGCAACGCCGTGAGCAGGCGTCCTATCTGCTGATCTCTCACGACCTGGCCGTGGTCCGTTACCTCGCCGACGACATCCTGGTGATGCACGACGGTGAGATCGTGGAGTACGGCCCCGCAGCCGACGTGTTCGAGTCGCCGCGGGACCCCTACACCCGCACCCTGCTGTCAGCGGTCACCGCCCGAGTTGGCCAGGCGCCGCCTGCTGCACCAGCCACCCAGCCCGAGACCGCGGACGAGTCCCGCATGCCCGACCCTGCCTGACTCGGCGACGGGCTACCCTGCGGCCGACGGCCAGCGCCAGTGGAACACCGCTGGCGTCCCGCCCTCGCCGGGGTAGCTCAGCAGGCAGAGCAGCGCTCTTGTAAAGCGAAGGTC
>JALZLF010000052.1 GCA_030858865.1 Actinomycetota bacterium
GGCATCACCAAGAACCGCATCATCAACCTGACGCGGACCGGCGACTTCAAGGCTGACTACGCCGCGGACAAGGCGAAGCTCGACGCGATCCAGCCTGGCAAGGCCTACTGGTTCAAGGGCACCAACGTCATCGGGATCTCCTTCGACGACTCGACCACGCGGCGGATCCTGCCCGACGACTCAGGCGACACCCACGGCGTCGGCACGACCGCAGCCGTGCTCAAGGCCCACCCCAAGACGATCGTCGCCTGGTCGAGGGCGTGAACTCCGACTCCGAGACCTGGGCGTTCACCCACCCGGCCGTGGACATCATCAGCACCAGCTACGGCATTCCCGGCAGCGTGCCCACCGGGATGCACCTGGAGGACAGCTACACCGGCGTCGTGGGCATGGGTAAGCAGCACTTCGGTGCCGCCGACAACTCGCCCGCCGCCTCCCCGCCGGACGGCACCTCGGGGCCGTGGTGGACCATCGGGTATCGCTGGCTTCCTCGGCGATTTCACCCAGAACCTGCCGTACTGCTTCGACTGCGAGTCCGGTACCCGCTCGGTGTCTGGGACCAGCTTCGCGACCCCGCGCAGCGCCGGCACCTTCTCCAAGGTCCTGCTGCAAGCGCGTTCGGCCACAGGGCACCGCGGTGGCATCGTCACCGAGGGCGTCCGGCGTCCGGTGATGGTGTCCAGCACAGGCAGCGGCCTGGCCGCCGGCGGCCTGACCAACTGGGAGCTGCGCCGCGCGCTCGAGGAGAGCGCCTACTACCCCGCGTACGCCGACTACGACCCCGAAAAGAACGTCGAGGAGGACCTGACGTCGGTGCCCATCAACGACGTGGCGCCATGGGCGCAGGCCGGCTGGGGCGCGCTGACCGTTGGCGTCAAGCACAAGGTGGTGCCCGAGACCCTGGCGCACACCGGCATCGCCGGCTTCGGTAAGCCGACCCGCAGCAAGAGCGCTCTGACCTGCCAGTTCATGACCCTCAACATCGAGGCGCGCCACGCCTATTGGGACAGCTCGCCGTTCAGCGAGAGCTTCGGCAAGACCGCCGACCCGTACGTCTACTGCTAGTCGCAGGCGGGGGTAGCGCCGCGATCGTCGGGTGCCGGGGTCGGCAACGGTCTGTCCGGGTCGATGTAGAGGGTGCCGGCGAAGACGGTGCTACGCAGGGGCGTCAGTGACTGGCCGCTGCCGCCCACCAGCCGCCCGTCGGCGGTCCACACCCGCCCGTCGGCCGCTTCCAGCCGGTCGGACCGGGCGCACCAGGCAACCGCCGCCCTCGGCGGGACGAAGGCCCGCACCGATCCCGCTCCTCGGATCACCAACGCCGTACCGACCATCCCCGCGTCACCCTGGGCGACGCGGTCGACGGGGCCCGCCGGCGAGAACGGCTCACCCGGTGCGCGGCCGGCCACGAGCAGGAAGACCAGTCCGGCTCCGGCCACCAGCGCCGTGGCCCCCAACGCCGCCAGCAACCAGCCGCGGCCCATCTGCTCGCGCAGGACGATCTTGCGGGCACGCGTCGCGGCCCGCTGGGGTAGGTAGCCTCGGGGCCCGAAGTCCGGCTCGTCGCCCATCACCGCCCAGCCTGCCTCGCCGGGACGGGGTTGGGGGCAGGACAGCAAGGTGTCCTACCGCTTCGCTACTTGAGGACAGCAAGGTGTCCTACCGCTTCGCTACTTGAGGACAGCAAGGTGTCCTACCGCTTCGCTACTTGAGGACAGCAAGTGTCCTACCGCTTCGCTACTTGAGGACAGCGGCGACGGCTATGCTCGCGCTGCCCCTGCCTGCCCATGTTGTTGAGGAGACGCCTGCCGTGGCCATCCGCGTGCTCATCGGCAAGCCCGGGTTGGACGGGCACGACCGTGGGGCAAAGATCGTTGCCCGCGCGCTGCGTGACGGTGGTATCGAGGTGGTCTACAGCGGTCTGCACCAGACGCCCGAGCAGATCGTCGAGGCGGCACTGCAGGAGGATGTCGGGGCCATCGGCCTTTCCGTGCTGTCCGGTGCTCACATGACGCTGTTCCCCAAGGTGGTCGCGGCGCTGAACGAGCGCGACGCCGCCGACATCATCGTGTTCGGCGGCGGCATCGTCCCCCGCGGCGACATCGAAGAGCTCAAGCGCCAAGGCGTCGCCGAGGTGTTCACGCCCGGCGCGCGCACCACCGAGATCGTCGAGTGGGTCAAGGCCCACGTACCACCACGCGAGTGACCCGCGCCGACCAGCGATCACGAGGACTGAGTGCGATGGATCTGATGGAGTACCAGGGCAAGGAGCTGTTTCGCCGGCTGGGCATCCCGACCAGCCCGCAGGGCCAGGTCGCCACGACCCCCGACGAGGCGCAAAGCCTCGCCGAGCAGGCCGGCGTGCCGGTGATGGTCAAGGCCCAGGTGCTGACCGGCGGCAGGGGAAAGGCTGGCGGCGTCAAGTACTGCGCCGACGCGGAGGCCGCCAGGGCCGCCGCCGACGCGATCCTGGGACTGGACATCAAGGGCCACGTCGTGCGTACGGTCCTCGTCGAGCCCGCCAGCGACATCGGCGAGGAGTACTACCTGTCGGTGCTGCACGACCGCGTCAGCAAGGGCTACAAGATCATCGCTTCGGTCGAAGGCGGCGTCGAGATCGAGCAGGTCAACCGCACGAACCCCGAGAAGGTCGTCAAGGCCGACATCGACCCGACGGTGGGGCTGGACTTCGAGGGCGCCCACGACATCCTGAGGCGCGCAGGCCTACCTGACGCCGTGCTCGACGCCGCCGCGGACCTGCTGGTGCGCCTGTACGCCGGTTTCGTGGAGTCTGACGCCACGCTGTTCGAGGTCAACCCGCTGATCCGCACCACCGACGACCGCGTCATCGCCCTGGACTCCAAGGTGTCGATCGACGGCAACGCGCTGTTTCGCCACCCCGACCTGACCGAGCTCGACGACGCCGACCAGGGCGTCTCGCTGGAGGCGCGCGCCAGGGCCGCAGGCCTGCAGTACGTCAAGTTGGACGGCGACATCGGGATCATGGGCAACGGCGCCGGCCTGGTGATGTCCACCCTGGACGTGGTGAACCAGGAAGGCGGGCGTCCGGCCAACTTCCTGGACGCCGGCGGCGGCGCGAGCGCCGATAGCATGGCCGCCGGGATCGCCTTCGTCCTGGCCGATCCGCAGGTCAAGGTCATGCTGGTCAACATCTTCGGCGGCATCACCCGCTGCGACGACGTCGCCCGGGGGGTCCTCGGCGCGCTGGAGCAGATCGGCGAGGTGGACCAGAAGCTGGTGGTACGCCTTGACGGCACCAACGCCGAACAGGGGCGGCGCCTGCTGGACGAGGCCGATCACCCCAACCTCGTCGCCGCGGAGAAGATGAACGAGGCCGCCGCCAAAGCCGTCGCGCTGGTCGCGCAGGGGTAAGGAGCCCGCAGTGAGCATCCTCATCGACACCGACACGCGCGTGGTCGTCCAGGGCATCGGCAACCAGGGCACCTTCCACGCCAAGCGCAACGCCGACTACGGCACGCGGATCGTCGCGGGTACCCACCCCAAGCGCGGCGGATCGACCTGGCAAGAGCTGGGGGTTCCGATCTACGCCGGCGTCGCCGAAGCAGTCGACAGCCAGGGCGCCAACACCTCGATGATCATGGTGCCGGCGCCCTTCACCAAGGACGCGATCCTGGAGGCCTACGAGGCCGGGATCGACACCATCGTGTGCATCACCGAGGGCGTGCCGGCCCATGACATGGCTGTGGTCTACAACACCCTGTACCCGCGTGGTGCCGACGGCGAGTCCGCAAAGCATGGCCGTCCGGTGCTGATCGGACCCAACTGCCCCGGGCTCATCTCGCCCGGCAAGGCCAACCTCGGGATCATCCCCGGCGAGATCACCAAGCCAGGCAACGTAGGGCTGGTATCGCGCTCGGGAACGCTGACCTACCAGATCATGCACGAGCTGCATCTGGCCGGCATCGGCATCTCGACCTGTGTCGGCATCGGCGGTGACCCCATCGTCGGCAGCGACTTTCTGGACATCATCCCCCGGTTCGCCGACGACCCGGCGACCGAGGCGATCGTCTTCGTCGGCGAGATCGGCGGCACGGGGGAGCAGCGCGCCGGCGAGTGGATCCACGCGCACATCCCCGACACCCCGGTGGTCGCCTACATCGCCGGGTTCACCGCACCGCCGGGCAAGCAGATGGGTCACGCCGGCGCCATCGTCAAGGAGGGCGGCGAGGGCGGCGAGACCGCCGCCGACAAGAAGGCGGCGCTGGAGGCACTCGGCATCTCGGTCGGCACCAACCCCACCGAGACCGCTGAGCTGATGATCCAGCGGCTGGGCGCCTGACACCCACCGATGGACGGGTTCGCCGGGCCCGGTGGCGTTCCCCGCCCGGTGGCGTTCAGTGGTGTCAGGTGATGGGCAGCACGTAGCGCCAGATCGCCAGGTAATGCGCGGTGCTGGCGGCGACGACCAGGAGGTGGAAGACCTCGTGGTAGCCGAACCACTGCGGCAGGGGGTCTGGGCGCTGCCTTGCGTACACGACCCCTCCGATCGTGTACAGCACGCCGCCAAGCACGATGAGACCGCTGCCCTCCCACGGCAGGGCGGCCATGATCCGCCCGAACGGCACGATGGTGAGCCACCCCACGGCGATGTAGCCGCAGGTTCCGACCCAGCGGGGCGCGCGCAGGGGTGACGCGGCGATGACCGCGCCGCCAGCGGCAACCGCCCAGGCGGCGACGAGGCTCCAGATCCGCCAATGCCCGTCCAGGGCGTGCCAGGCGATCGGCGTGAAAGTCCCCGCGATGCACAGCTGGATCATCACCACGTCGCAGCGCGACAGGATGTAGCGGCCCCGGGCGCTCCAGCGGCCAACGTGGTACAGCGAGCTGGTGGTGTACAGGCCCGTCAGCGCCATGCCGAACACGGCCACCGTCGCCCGCTTCACGGCGTCGCCGCCGCCGGCGGCCTGCCACAGTACGGCCGTGCCGACCAGCGCCAGCGGTGCCATCACCGCGTGCAACCAGCCCCGCAGCAAGGGGCGTCCGTCCGACCGCACGGGCAACATCTCGGACACAGCGATGGTCCGACGCATGACGGGTAGCGTACACCGCCGCTTGTTCTCGCAAGCGGTCGGCGGGTGAACTTGTGGCCAACCGTTGCCCTCGGCATGCTCCTGCGGCCTTGAGCGTACGTCACCCCGTCGAGTCCTGCGGCCCAGTCCACCAGGAGTGTCCGCTGCCGTGACCACCGCCACGTCCCCTGCGGCCAAGCGGGTCGTCGTGCTGGTGTCCGGTGCGGGATCCAACCTGCGCGCGCTGCTGGAGCGGTCCCGCCACGGCGAGGTGGTGCTGGTGGTCAGCGACTCGCCGGGGGCCGGCGGGCTGGCGCTGGCCCGTGCCCGCGACATCGACGCCGTGGCCGTGGATCGCCGCGAGTACGCCCACCGCCAGACCTGGGAGGAGGCCTTGCTCGAGGTGGTGGCCGAGGCCGCCGCCGATCTGGTGGTGCTGGCCGGCTTCATGCGCATCTTGTCGGGCGGGTTCGTCCGTCGCTGGCCGACCCTGAACGTGCACCCGTCGCTGCTGCCAGCCTTTCCAGGTGCACAAGCCGTGACCGACGCGCTACGCCACGGCGTCAAAGTCACCGGCGCCACGGTGCACTTCGTCGAGGAGCAGGTTGACGCCGGCCCGATCGTGGCGCAGGAGAGTGTCGTTGTTGCGGCGAACGACACCATCGAGACGTTGCACGCGCGCATCAAGGCGGTCGAGCACCGCCTGCTGCCCCACTGCGTCGACCTGTTCTGCTCCGATCGGCTCGCCGTCGACGGCCGCCGAGTGAGGATCCTGCCTTGACCGCCCCCCTGATGCCCCGCCGCGCGCTGGTCAGCGTCTACGACAAGACCGGCCTGCCTGAGCTGGGCCGCGCGCTGACCGATCTCGGCGTGGACATCGTCTCGACCGGATCGACCGCACAGGTGCTGCGCGACGCCGATGTGTCCGTGACCGAGGTCAGCCAGGTCACCGGCTTCCCCGAGATCCTCGACGGACGCGTCAAGACGCTGCATCCCGCTGTGCACGCGGCCCTGCTGGCTGACCGCTCCCGGCCCGCCCACCTGGCCGCGCTCGCCGAGCACGACATCGAGCCGATCGACCTGGTCGTGGCCAACCTGTATCCGTTCGCCGAGACGGTCGCGCGCCTGGATGCCGGCGAGGCCGAGACCATCGAGATGATCGACATCGGTGGCCAGGCGATGGTCCGCGCGGCCGCCAAGAACCATGCATGGGTGGCGGTCGTCGTCAGCCCAGCCGATTACGAACCGTTGCTGGAGCACCTGCGCGGCGAAGGTGGAACCAGTGGCGACACCCGACGCCAGCTGGCGCAGAAGGCATTCGGCGCCGTCGCCGCCTACGACGCGGACATCTCGACGTGGCTGCACCGCGATCAGGTCTTCCCGCCCCTGCTGGCGACGGTGCACCACAAGGCCGCAGACCTGCGCTACGGCGAGAACCCCCACCAGCGCGCCGCCTACTACCTGCCTGCCGGCTCGCCGACCGGGCTGGGCGCTGCCCGCCAGCTGCAGGGCAAGCTCCTGTCGTACAACAACCTGCTCGACAGCGACGCGGCGTGGGGCATGGCCAGCGACTTCAGCCAGCCCTGCGTCGTCATCGTCAAGCACAGCAACCCGGCAGGGCTCGCGGTGAACGAGTCGCTGTCGGGGGCCTACACCAAGGCACTGGCCGGTGACCCCGTCAGCGCCTTCGGCGCTGTCGTGGCGGTCAACGCCGAGCTGGACCTGGACACCGCGCGCGAGATCGCCAACGTCTTCACCGAAGTCGTTCTTGCTCCGCGATTCAGCTCTGAGGCGCTGGCGGTGCTGGTCGGCAAGGAGAACCTGCGGCTGCTGGAGGTTCCCGCCGGCATCCCGCGCCAGCTCGACCTGCGCAGCGTCGCCGGCGGGTTGCTGGTGCAGGACGCCGACGTCGAGGCCGAGCGTCCGGACGACTGGACGGTCCCGACGGCCGCCAAGGTCGACGACGCGTTGCTGGCCGAGCTGCGCTTCGCGTGGCAGGCGTGCAAGCACGTCAAGTCCAACGCCATCGTGCTGACCCGCGACCGGGCGGTGGTTGGCGTCGGCGCGGGCCAGATGTCCCGGGTCGACAGCGTCCGCCTCGCCGTGGAGAAGTCACAGGGACGATGCGACGGCGCCGTGCTCGCCAGCGACGCGTTCTTTCCGTTCCGCGACGGTCCCGACCTCGCGTTGGAGGCCGGGGTCGCGGCGCTCATTCAGCCCGGCGGCAGCGTCCGCGACGACGAGGTTGTGAACGCGTGCGACGAGCGGGGCATCCCGATGGTGCTCACCGGTCGCCGCCACTTTCGACATTGAGCAGGTGCCGGGTCCACCAGTCGAGGATCGCCTCGAAGCGGGCGACGCGGTGGCTGGGAAGGCCCGAACGCGACAGCTCATGTCCCTCGCCGGGGAACAGCAGCATCTCGACCTCCACGCCGTTGCGCTTCAGCCGCTCGTACAACCGCTGGCCCTGCTCGACGGGGCAGCGCCAGTCCTGCTCGGAGTGGATGACCAGCACCGGCACCGTGATGTCGTCGGCGTAGGTCAGCGGGCTCTGCGCCAGCTGACGTTCGGGGTCGGGTCCGGCGTAGCTGTCGCTGAAGAACCAGCCGATGTCCGACGAGCCGGTGAAGCTGTCGAAGGCGAGGCATCCCCTCTCGACGATGCCGGCGCGAAAGCGATCGCTGTGGCTGAGCATCCACGCCGTCATGTAGCCGCCGTAGGAGCCGCCCATCACCCCGAGGCGATCGGCGTCGAGGTCGCTGTCGGTCAATGCCTGGTCCAGCAGGGCGATGAGGTCGGCGAAGTCGCGGTTACCCATGTCGCCGACGATGGAGCGGCCGTGCGCCTCGCCGTAGCCGGAGGACCCGCGAGGGTTGCCCATCACCACCGCGTACCCGGCACCGGCGTAGACCTGCGCCTCGTCGGACAACGTCCAGCCGTACTGCGTGAACGGGCCGCCGTGGATCATCAGCAGGACCGGAAACGGGCCGTTTCCGGCCGGCTTGACGACCCAGCCGTGAACCTCGTAGCCGTCGTCGGCCGCAGTGGTGATCTCCGTCATCGCCCGCAGTGAGGTCGTGCGGGCCAGGCCGGACCCGAAATCCGACAACGTCGTCTCGACGCCGTCGTCCTGCCGGGCGACCAGCTCGCCGGCGCTGGTGTCGGTGGCGGTCAGCAGCACCATGCCGCCGTCCTTGGCCCGATCGGCGGCGAGGATCTGCCGCGGTCCACCGGCCAGCACCTCGGGTCCGCCGCCGTTGAACGGGATGTGGACGAGTTCGATCCCGCCGCGCCGCTGCGACAGCGTGACCGCCGAGTCGTCGTCGACCAGCAGCGGATGGCTGCTGCCGCTGCCGTAGGCGTCCAGGTCCCAGCGCTCGGCTTCCGACAACGCCTGTGGGACCGCCGACCCGTCGATGGGGATGCGGAACAGCTGGGTGTTGCGCCCGACGATGTCGGCGTGGCTGTGGGCGCGATAGCACAGCGTGGAGCCGTCCGGGGTGAACACCGGCTGCGTCACCGCCTGGGTGGTGTCGGTCATCTGCCGCGCTTCGCCACCTTCCGCCGACACCAGGAAGATGTCGCTGACCAGGTCGCTGTCGCGCTCGTCGTGGCGTGAGGCCACGAACACCACGGTCTGCCCGTCGGGACTCCACGCCGGGTCGGCGTGGTCGTAGTCGCCGTGGGTCAGCTGCAGCGGTTCGGGGGTCTCGGCCATGGCATCGACGACGAAGATCTGGGGCCGGCGGTCGAAGGTGAACCCCACGTTGTCCACGCGGTACTTGCGGGTGGTGATGCGCCGGGGCGGCTCCTTGTCCGGCGGAATCTTCTCGTCGGTGCCGTAGCGGCCTTCCTCCGGGATGCGCACGACGTAGGCCAGGCGCGTGGAGTCCGGCGACCATACCGGGTCGCCGGCGCCGAGCGGGTGGTCGGTCAGCCTGCGCGGCTCGCCGCCGTCGGCGGCCATGACGAACAGCTGCGGTTTGGCATCGGTCTCGGTGCGCACGAACGCCAGCCAGCGCCCGTCGGGCGAGAACCTCGGCTGCGCGTCGTTGGGGCCATGGGTGTAGCGCCGGGGCGGCGCCGAGCCGTTCATCGGGGCGAGCCACAGCTCACCCCGGTACTCGTCGTTCTCCAGGTCGATGCGCGAGACGGCGACCACCACCGTCGTCCCGTCGGGCGACAGGGTGGGGTCAGACGGGCGGCGGATAGCGGCGAGGTCAGAGATCTGCATCCGGGCAACCTAACGCACCGCCGCGGGACTATTCGCCGACGGTGCCGTCCACCAGCTCGCGCAGAAGGTCGGCGTGGCCGTTGCCGGGACCGGGGCGGGGATCGGGGCGGCCGTCGTTCACGAGCCGGGCTCCTGTGGTGGCCGCCTGGCCGATGGGCCGACTTGGCTGCCGCACACTACCGTGCGGTTTCCAATCGAACGACCGCAAGGAGCACGGTGGACCAGCTCGCGACACCACGCCCCCGGCTGGTGGCCGGGCTGCGCCTGGTGCGGCTGGTCGGCTCCGGCGGGGAGGGGGAGGTCTGGGAAGTCCGCGACGAGCGCGGCCGCCGGCGTGCCCTCAAGCTGGTACGCCCCGACGCCCTTGCCGACGACGCCGAGGCCCGCAGCCGCTATCTGTTGCGCATCGAGCACCCGGCGCTGGTGCGGGTGCACCGGGCCGGTCGGCTGAACGGTGGAGCCCTGGACGGCTGGGGTTTCGTGGAGATGGCCTACGTCGAGGGAGCTTCCCTCCACGACGCCCCCGCCGACCCGGACATGCTCGACCGTCTGTGGCCACTGGCCGAGGCGCTGGACCTGCTGCACACCGGGGCGTGGTCGGATGGTTTGCCCCTGGTGCACCGCGACGTCAAGCCGGCCAACCTCGTGCTGGCCCCCGACGGCGAGCTGGTGCTGGTCGACCCGTCGACGCTTCGGGGCGTGGACGCCACCCAGCTGACTCGGGTCGGGACCCCGGTGTTCAGCGCCCCGGAGGTCGTCACCGGCCGCATCGGCCCGCCCTCGGACGTGTACTCCTTCGCCGCCACCGTCGTCGCCCTTGTCACCGGCGCGCGCGGGCAGCGGCTGGTGGCCCTCCTCGACGACGGGGACTGGAAAGACCTGCCGGCGGGCGTGCGCTACGCCCTGTCGTCCTATCCGGGGGAGCGCCCGGCGTCCTGCCGGGCGGTGCTCGAAGCTGGCTTGGAGGCAGACCCGACCATGCTGCTGCCGGCGCTGCACCCTGGGCAGGAGACGCGCCGCTACCCGGAAACTGGAGACGAGGATCACGAGGAGGACGAGCCAGCGCACACGCGCAGGCTCGACGCTGCGCCGGCGCGCATCGACCGGCGAGCCCTTGGGGCGTCCGAGGGCGAGCGTGCGCACGAGTCGACGCCCGATCAGCCCCCCGATCCGCTCCAGCGGCGAGGATCCGTGTGGCCGTGGACGTTGCTGCTGGTCGCCCTGGTCGGGGTCCCGCTGGCCGCCGTGCTCGGCGGCTGGCTCGCTGTCGTCGATCTGCCGGCGGCGGCGGCTGCCCTCGTCGGCGTACACCTGCTGGCCAACGTGGCCGCCCGGCGACCCCTTTGGCCGGCCGTGGTGATGCCCCCGCTGGCCTGGTCATTCCTGCTCGCCGAGCGGGTCGGTGGCAGCGACCGCCGCCGGGCGTGGGCACGGGCGGTGTTCACCGGGGCGATCGCGTTGCTGACCGCGGCCGCGGTCGGCACCCTCCTCGACGCTGCCGGAGGGCCGCTGCGTCTGCTGCGCCTTGACTGGATCGCCGCGGGGCTGTCGCTGCTGGTGGCTTCGGCGCTCACCGTCACGGCAGGCGGCCCGATGGGGGGAGTGCTGCGCGCGCTCCTGCTGCCGCTGTGGTTGCTCGGCGCGGCCCTGCTGGCCTGCATCGGCCTGCTCGCCGCGATCTTCACCGGCAGCCCGCGGCTGACATGGCTGACCCTGGCCAGCTTCGTCGAAGTCATGCGTCCACCCCAGCGCAGGTAGCGTCCACGCCCATGACCGCACGGATCATCGACGGCAAGGCCACCGCGGCGACGGTCCGCGAGCGTGTGTCCGCGCAAGTCGCCGAGCTCGCTGACCACGGTGTCGTGCCGGGCCTGGCGGCCGTGCTGGTCGGCGACGATCCGGCGAGCGCCGTCTACGTCGCGGGCAAGGAGCGCGACTGCGAGGCCGTCGGCATGCGCTCGCTGGGAGCGCGATTGCCCGCCGACACCTCTCAGGCGACGCTCCTGGATGAGATCGACCGGCTCAACGCCGATCCGCAGGTCAGCGGGATCATCGTGCAGCTGCCGCTGCCCGACCATCTGGACGCCGTCGAGGCGCAGGAACGCACGGAACCGACCAAGGACGTCGACGGTCTGCATCCGGTCAACGCCGGCCGGTTGCTGCGCGGAGACCCGTTCCTGGTGCCGGCCACGCCGCTGGGCTGTCAGACGCTGCTCGACGAGTACGACATCCCCACTGCCGGGGCGCATGTGGTGATCGTCGGGCGCTCCCAGCTCGTAGGCCGGCCGCTGGCGATGCTGCTGTCGCTCAAGCGTGCCGGCGCCAACGCGACCGTCACGCTGTGCCACACCGGCACCCGCGATGTCGCAGCCCACACCCGGCAGGCCGACATCGTGGTGGTCGCCACCGGTGTGCCTCACACGCTGACCGCCGACATGGTCAAGCCCGGCGTCGCGGTGCTCGACGTCGGCATCAACCGCCGCGACGACGGCGGGCTGTTCGGAGACACCGACTACGACGCGGTCGCCGAGATCGCCGGCGCCATCACGCCGGTGCCAGGCGGCGTCGGGCCGATGACCCGCGCCATGCTGCTGCACAACACCCTGCTGGCGGCCCGTGGCGAACACAGCGCCGGGAGCACGTCGCGCGGGGCTGCCCCGCGCATGTAGGCGGCGGCCACCGGGTGGGTAGGCTCGCCCACGGCTTCGTTATCCCGTCCCTCGGCAGGAGTGTGCATCGTGAAGATCACCGTCGTCGGCGCCGGCAAGTACGGCTCGACCACCGCGCAGCGCGTCGCCCAGGCGGGCTACGCCGACGAGGTGGTCCTCACCGACATCGTCGAGGGCCTCCCGCAGGGCCTGGCGCTGGACATGAACCAGTCCCGGCCGATCGAGGGCTACGAGACCGTTGTCACCGGCAGCAACGACTACGGCCCGACCGCCGGCAGCGACATCGTGATCGTCACCGCGGGCAAGCCCCGCAAGCCCGGCATGAGCCGCATGGACCTGCTGACCGACAACGCCGAGATCGTGGGGGAAGTCGCTCGGCAGGTCGCCGACAACTCACCCGACGCGGTGGTCATCGTGGTGTCCA
Source organism: Actinomycetota bacterium (assembly GCA_030858865.1). GTDB lineage: Bacteria > Actinomycetota > Nitriliruptoria > Euzebyales > Egibacteraceae > JACCTL01. The sequence goes on from JALZLF010000052.1 coordinate 12,379, forward strand.
ACCCGCTGGACGAGATGACGGCGTTGTTCCAGAAGGTGTCCGGTCTGCCTACCGAGCGGGTGATGGGCCAGGCCGGGATGCTGGACACCGCTCGCTTCCAGGACAAGGTGGCCGCCAAGCTCGGTGTCTCCCCGCTGGCGGTCGAGGCGATCACGCTCGGTTCGCACGGCGACACCATGGTCCCGGTGCCGTCCAAGGTGACGGTGGACGGCAAGCCGCTGGTGGACCTGCTGTCCGACGACGAGGTGGAAGAGCTGGTCCAGGCCACCCGTGACGGCGGCGCCGAGGTCGTCGCGCTGCTGAAGACAGGATCGGCCTACTACGCCCCCTCGTCGGCGGCAGCCAGGATGGCCAAGGCGGTGGCCACCGACGACGGCGCGGTGATGCCTGTCTGTGCCTGGGTCAGCGGCGAGTACGGCATCCACGACGTCTATCTCGGCGTGCCAGCTCGGCTGGGCAAAGGCGGCGTCACCGAGATCGTCGAGCTTGACTTGACCGACACCGAGGTTGCCAACCTGCGTGAGGCCGCCGAGGCCGTGCGCGGCAAGCAGGCCGACGTCGAGGGGCTGGTCTGATGCCTCGCGAACGGAGCAACCCACCCGATTCGACCAGCGGCGAGCGGATCCACCGCCGTCTCAGCACCCAGCCGGAACTGGAGCTGACCGACGAGGAGCTGCGGGCGCTGGCCGACGAGGGCATCGATCCCGATGACGTTCGCCGGGTCGCCCGCGAGGGCAGCGACACCCAGGAGGCCAGTGAGCACGACCGCGACACGGCCCGCGACCAGCTCGAAGGCCTTGCCATCGAGCAGGAGGAGGAGTACTAGCCGTTCCAGCTCGGCTGCCTGCTGCGTTGCGAAAACCCTGGACATCGGCCCTGCACCAGTCCTAGCGTCGCGGTGACCCCCCTGGGCGGGGTCCATCGCCGACGCGACCGGAGGGCCCCCATGGCGCAGACAGTGGCAGGCGAGCAGTACGACTACAGCCTCAAGAAGGTGATCTTCGCGTCCTCGGCCGGGACGATGATCGAGTGGTACGACTTCTACATCTTCGGCACCCTTGCGGCGAT
>JALZLF010000071.1 GCA_030858865.1 Actinomycetota bacterium
GCGTAAGGGAGGCGGCGGCCTGTTCGACAGCTTCGCGCAGCACTTCGAGGACATCTGGGCATCCTCGGTACCGGCCAATGACCCCGACGCCGAGGTGAGCCCCGATGGGCAGGACTGAGTACCACAATGACCCCAACGCCCCGAAGCCGAACTCGCTGGTGGTGGCGGTCTCGGCGGTCGTGACCAACGACGCCGGCGAGATCCTGCTCCACAGGCGCAGCGACAACGAGCTGTGGTCCGTCCCGGGCGGCGCGATGGAGCTCGGGGAGAGCATCTCGCAAGCCGTCGCTCGAGAAGTGAAGGAGGAGACCGGCTTCGAGGTCGAGGCAGAGCGGCTGGTCGGGATTTACTCGAACCCGGGCCACATCGTCGCCTACTCCGACGGTGAGGTCCGCCAGCAGTTCTCGATCTGCTTCGCCTGCCGCGTCGTCGGCGGCGACTTCGCCGAGAGCGACGAGTCGCTCGACGTCCGCTTCTTCACCCCCGCCGACGTCAGCCAGCTACCGATGAGCGAGTCGGTCCGGCTCCGTGTCGACCACTTCCTCGAGGGCCATAGTCAGCCGGTCATCGCCTGATCGGAGGCGGACGCCGACGCGGGGAAGTCCGTGTCCGTGTCAAGTTGTCGGAGTGGCTGGACGCAAAACTGGCGAAACGCCGCCGGTAGGCCCGTCGGAGTCGGATTACGAGGAGGGGATGACCGACCCCGAGTCGCGCCACGCCCACAAGTCAGGCAGCTCCTATCGCGACGGCTACAAGGCCCACGTCGCGGTCGAACCGGAGACCGGGCTGGTCACCGCCAACACCCTGACCGCGGGCAACGCCCCCGACGGACCGACGGGGGTGACGCTGCTGGCCGGCGAGGACACCCCCGTGCCGGTGCTGGCCGACTCGGCCTACGGCTCCGGTGAGACCCGCCAGAAGTTGGACGACGCCGGCCACGAAGCCACCATCAAGCGGCGCCACTGCGCCCGGCGGTGCCCGGCGGGTTGGACCGCGACGACTTTCGCGTCGACCACGACAAGCGCACCGTCACCTGCCCCAACGGCGAGACGGTGCCGATCAGCGCCAACGGCAGCGCCACCTTCGGGCGCCGCTGCCACGCCTGCCCGCTGCGCGCCCGTTGCACCACCAGCCGCACCGGACGCCGCATCCACGTCGGCGCCAACGACCGTCAGCTGGTGGCTGCCCGCGCCGCCGCCAAGACCGACAACTTCCAGGCCGACTACCGCCGCAGGCGGCCGATGGTCGAACGCTCGATCTCCTGGCTCGTACGACACGGGCACCGCCGCTGCCGCTACCGAGGGATCAAACGCAACCAACTCGGCCTCAGCCTCCGCGTCGCAGCGGTCAACCTGCAACGCCTCCTCACGTCGGGCTCGACTACAACAAGGGCTGGACCACGGCGGCAACCGCCTGACAGGGGCCACAACACGCACCCGGACCGGGCCCGCAGGATTTTTGGCCGTGCTCTTGACCGTCTTCGCACTGGTCGTGCCGGCCGCACCGGCGGTCGCGGCCATTCGCATCACCGAGGTGTACGTGAACCCGCCAAGGCCGGACACCGGCAGCAACAGAAGCCTCAACAACGAGTACATCCGCTTGAGGAACACCGGGTCCAAGGCGCGCCGGTTGACGGGCTGGAAGCTCCGCGACCGCGGAGCAGACCACACCTACACCTTCGGTGCCTATCGCCTCCGCCCCGGCACAAATGTCACCATCCACACCGGCCGAGGGTCCGACACCCGGCGTCACCGCTACTGGGACATGGACTGGTATGTGTGGAACAACACCGGCGACACAGCCCGGCTGCGCAACAGGTCCGGCACGCTGGTCGACGGTTGCAGGTGGGGCACCGTCAACAGCTACACCCGCTGCTAGCGCTCGCCGACCAAGAGGCGTCACCCGCCCATGAGCCTCTTCGACCGCACCTATCGGGGGGCATACCGGGCCCGCCGACTGCGCAGCACCTACCGTGCCGCCAGACGCGGGCGCGGGTCGTTGGGGAGGCTGTACGGCAGGCGCGGTGTCATGCGAGTGGTGGCACGAGCGCTCAATCGGCTGCTGCCGCGGTGACCAGGGGTACTTAGGCCGCCCCGTTGACGCGACCGAGGCGGCACGGGCGCTTAGCTAGACGAAAAGCTGCGGACGGTCGGACGACGTGTTGGCATGTCCCGGCCAACTATGGCGGCGACGACGCGCGTGCGGGGAAGTCATCGCGGCGGAGGCGCTCCAAGACGATGATGGCGCCGATCGGTCCGGTGACGACACCGAGAGCGACGAAGCGGAGCGACCATCCCTGCGGTTCGTGGGCCAGCCACAGCAGCACCACGTAGACGATGAACAGCAGGCCGTGCACCATGCCGACGACTGACACGCCGGCATCGTTGCCCGCCATCATGACGCCGAGCAGGGCAATGAACGAAATCGTCTCGAGGATCGAGGCGGCGCGCAAGCTGGTGATCACGTCAGTCCTTCTGCCGTGAACGACCGTTCGACGCTGCGGTCACCCGGGTCGCCGCGCGACGCCGATCACATGCGGGGAGGCGGGGATGAACACCCGCGTGTCCGGGAACCGCAGGGAGCGGACGGCCTGAACCTCGAAGCCGGCATCGCGGATCGCCTGCACGGTGTCGCGATTCGTGTGACACCCGCCCGCAAAGTAGGGCCAGACCGTGTCAGCCGCGCGTTGCACCCGAGCCAGACGAGCGTCGGTTGACCGTACGTGCTCGTAGAAGCGAAGCTGGCCACCGGGACGGATCACCCGAAACAGCTCCAGTAGAGCCCGCCGTTGGTCGGAGACGGAGCACAGCACCAGCGAGAAGACGCCGGCGTCGAACTTCGCGTCACCGTAGGGCAGTTCCTCCGCGACGCCGTCGACCAGTCGTACCGGCAGGTGTGCCGTCGTGGCCGCCGCGTTGGCCACGGCGCGCAGGTGCGGTTCAGGCTCGACGGCAACGACTTGTCCCACGTCAGCCGGGTAGTAGGCGAAGTTCAAACCGTTGCCGGCACCGACTTCGATGACCCGTCCAGTGAGGCCGGCCAGCATCTCTCGACGGTGCTCGTCGGCGCCTTGGCGCTCGGTTGCTCGACTCAGTCGATCGTAGAAGCGGGAGAAGATCGGGTGGTTCACCGTCACTGCGTCAGCCTTTCCGGTGATCGTGGGCAACAGCCGGCGTCGGTCCCCGATCGGCGCCTGAACACGGCGTTGCGCTAGCCGGCGGCGGTGGGGATCGTCACCTGGAAGTTCTCGCCGCGGTCGTCTGACCGTGCGATGCCGACCTCGGCGACGGCGACATAGACAGCCTCGTCGGTCACGAGCAGCGCCTCGGGCGGCCCCTCAACGGTGCCCCGCTGGTCCCACGTCGCGCCGGCGTCGCCGGAGACGGCGACCTGCCCCTGGGATGTGACGCCGTACAGCCCCTCGTCGGCCCAGCTCAGGAACACATACGGCTCGCCGCTGACGGCCTCCCAGGTGCGCCCGCCGTCGCGGCTGCGCGCCAGTCCAGCCTCGCCCGAGCCGACGATCGTGTCGGGGTCGTCCGGGCTGACCGCGAAGTCGTACAGCGCCAGCCGCTCGGCGCGCGTGTCCCAGGTCTCACGGTCCTCGCTGACCATGAAGGCGCCACTCGTCGAGTCCGACCCGTACACGCGGCCGTGGGCGGCAACGAGGTTGTGGAAGTCGACGTCGCCGAGCAGCGACAACGGCTCCCATGTTGTGCCGTCATCGCTGTGGACGAGACCGAGCAGCGGCGGCTTGCCGGCCACCTGCAGCGACTGGTCGCGCAGGTCGGGATGCCCGCTGGCCAGCATGTCGCCTGGACCGGCGACCGTGAACCCCATGAGGTCGTGCGTGGCGCCGCCGACCGCCTCGACCTGGTCGCCGTTCACCTGGAACAGCCCCGTGTGGGTCGCGACGTACAAGCCGCCTTCCGGCGCCTCCGCCAGTCCGTGCACATGCACGAGGTCAGCGGCGGTCGCGCCGCTCGCGGCCTCGCCCGGCCTCACCCCGCACGCACTCGTGATCAAGGCCAGCGCGGCCAGGAGCCAGAGAACGCCAAGGCGGCTCCGCGCGGAGCGGCTGCTTCGGCGCTGCGTCATCTGTCGTCCTGTTCGACACGCGTTGGATGAAGCCGCGACCGGCCTGATCCGCCCACGGCACGGTGCTGCAGTCGGTCGGGACAAGCGTTGCCACAGCCAGCGGGATCCCTCGCTGCGGGTTCACGGCACCCGCCACTATAGGGCGTAGTTGACGGAGCGACGTGGTCGCCAGCCGGCGGTGGGCGCCACGTCGAGGGGCGCTACGAAGGCGGATGTGACCCGTGAGCTGGCGGCGACGGTCGTCTCGGAGCCGGCGAGGGGGCGCACGAACGCCAGGCGTGGGTCGCGGCGCAGGTCCTGCAGGCTTGCCGGCGGCTCGTCCGCGAGCGAGAGGGCAGCGATGAAGACCGCCAGCACGACGACGAGGCCCCCCACCGCGAACGTCCTCCGTCCGAGAGTGGCCGCCGCCCAGCTGCCCAGCGTGACGGCGAACACGACGAACAGCACCGCGAGCGGTGCGGGGATGAAGTGGATGGTGATGTGCAGCGCGAACACGTCCATCCACGCGACGTGGAGCACGCCGGCCGCGAGAAACAGCACGTCCGGCGTCGCCGAGTAGATGTGGCCAACAAACCCGGCGCCCCACGCGCCGCCCGGCGGACGCCGGCGAACGACACCCCACAGCGTCAGCGCGAACAGCGCGATGGTTGCGCCCGCCAGGAAGTGAAGCCAGTAGTGGAACAGGGCGTCGAGCGTGGAGTAGCGCCAGTAGAAGTACCCCTCCGCGGCGACGACCAGGATTGGCATGAGCCGGCGCAGCGTGGATCTCATCGCAGCGCGTCCAGCAGGATGCCGACCTCCAGCTCATGGCGCTCCACGCGCGGGTCGAACGTCCGGTACCGCACCCGGCCGCCCGGGTCGACGACGGCGTATCCCGGGCCGATGCGGCCCTCCGTCGTGGCGAGGGCGTACGCCTCGGCGATCTGCGGATCGTCGGTGACCGCAACCTGAGCGTCGACGCGTGGCGGCTCGCAGTGGGTGCAGACGACGACAAGAGCCGGCCTCCCTTCCTCGAGGCCCAACTCCTCGATGAAAGGGGCGGGCTCGTCGAGGTAAAGCAGGTCAAGCTGCTGCAGGGCGTGAACGGGGTCATGAAGCTGATGGTCGTCGCTGGACAGCAGCAGCAGTAGCCCGCAGCCCACGATTACGATGACCGAAAGAACGCCAGTGACCACGAGCGCGGGCCGCGCATCTGTGGTCACGCCGATCCCGCCAGCCGGACTGCGCACCGACGGCTCCTCATGGTGAGCACAATGCTGACGACGCTCAGCGGGATGCCGAGAATGCCGAAGACCATCTCCATCTGCCGGGTCACACCGCGGTTGCCCATCACGCCTCGCTGCTTCGCATGCCGGCCAGCGGCGCGCACAACGGGCCGCTGGCCGGCGTCTACCCGTCGAGGACACAACGCATCCCGCTGATGGCAGGCACGGCCGCCGTGAGACGAGGCGGCGGGGAACGTCATGCCATCGCGGGCGTCGGTTCCAACCGACGATACTGTGTAGTGGTCGCAGCCGACCGAGACGGGAACAAGGATGGCCGAAGAGACGTGGACCGCCGCGCTGGGGTCGCTCGAAGCCAAGATCATGCGCGTCGCGTGGGAGCACGGCGACGAGTTCCTGCCCGTGCGGCGGGTCCTCGAGCTGCTCGACAGCGACCTGGCCTACACGACCGTCATGACCGTGATGAACCGGCTGTACGAGAAGGGCCTGCTGCGACGGCGCCGGGACGGCCGGGCCTGGTCGTACCGTTGCGCGCTGTCGCGTGAGGCGTACGCAGCCGCGGCCATGGCCGACGCGCTCAACGTCGCCGGCGACCGCCGGGGCGCGCTGCTGCACTTCGTCGCGGACCTCAAGTCCGACGAGGTGCAGGCGCTGCGCCGTCTTCTCGACACCGGCGGCGGGTAATGGCCCACGGCGCCATGCTGCTGCTGTCGGGTCTCGTCATGGTCGCATGGCGGCCGTGTCGCTCCCGTGAGGGCCGCGCACCCCGGGTAGCGATCGCCCTCCTGCTCTTGTCCGCGGCGACGATCTGGCTCGGGTCGTTCTCCCTGGCCGTGGCCCTGGCGGCGGGCGTGGCCGCCGGGGGCTTGGAGGCGTGCGGCGTCGTGTGGCGCCAGCTGCTCGCCGGCGATCTGGTCTGGTGGCGATCGATGCCGCTGCTCGTGTGGGCGGTGGTTTTCCCGCTGCGCGGGCTGCGAGCGATGTCCGTGCAGCTGCACCAGTCGCGCGTGCTCGCCACCAAGCTTGTCGCCGCGGGAGAACCCATGGAGGTGCCAGGCGCGTCCAACACCTGCGTCGTCGTGGTGTCGAACCTGTCCACGCCGGCCATCACGCTGCGCCTCGCACACCCGATCATCCTGCTCGACCGGATCTTCTGGCAGACGGCGGCCCCGATGCAGCGCGACATCGTCCTGGTGCACGAGCTGGCGCACGCCCGCGGACGCCACGGCGTCGTTGAGGCGCTGTCGACGCTGCTGACCGACGCGCTGCGCCCGCTGCCGGCAGGTCGCGACTTGTACGACTGCGTGCGGCGGCACCTCGAGGCCCTCGCCGACGACTCCGCGGCTCGCCGCCACGGTCGCGTGGCGGTGGGGACGACGCTCGGGCGCGTCGCGCTCGCCGGGTACCCGGCGACCGGTCTCGGCGCGGCGGGCTCGTGTGTGTGGCGCGTCGGGCGCCTTGTCGCGCAGGACAGCGGTTCCTCGTGGCGCGACCGGGGGCTGCTGCTGGCACTGGTCATCAGCATGGCCGCCATGCTCGTCGTTGTGGGCGCGGACACCGCGACCGCTCTCGGCCCAGTCGTGAACCCGGACTTCTGCCCGCTCTGACGACTGACTGCGCCACTGCGCCAAGCGACAGCAGGCGTGGGCGAGGCGACCTCGGCACTCCAAGCAGCGTCTGCGCTGCGGCATCCCCACAGTCTCGGTTGAGCTGTGGGCCATCCCATGCGGCACGCTACGGGGCCGTCGGGTCCCGGCCTGTCGGGCCCGCCACACCAGGGCGAGCGTCGGCTCGCGCTGCGACGGCGACGATGCGGCGCAGCGGGATGCCGAGGGTGAAGGGGCGCGAGAAGGCGGTGCGGGTCAGCCACGTGACAGCGGCTTTCCGCCGCGCCGGCGCGACGCCCGGCAGGTAGAGCGCCTCGATGACCACCGCGGCGCTGTCTTCTCCGTCGACGGTGAACCGGAAGCGCCGTCGGTCGTCGCCTGTCACGCGGAAACCGCCGGACGCCAGCACCTCGCGCCAGTCGCCGGGCTCGTTCGGGTAGTGCAGACGCTGGCGCAGCGCCGCCAGCACGACGGCCCATCGCGCGACGTCCGCCACGGTGCGCGGACCGGACGATGGCAGCGTGACGACGAGTCGCCCGTCTGACCGCAGGATCGACCCGAACGCGCGGACGGTGGGGACCAGCGGCTGGAGGACCTGCAAGCCCAGCGAGCACACGACCGCATCGACGTCCGCGGCCACCTTGGGAAGGTCGACGGCGTCGGCCACACAGAAGTCCGCGTGGGGGTGCCTGCGGCGCGCCAACGCCAGCTCCGCCTCGGATCGGTCGACGCCGAGGTAGCGGCGGGCGTGGATTCGCTGCGCGGTGGGAGCGCTGCCGCAGGCGACGTCGACGACGCTGGCGCCCGGTGGAACGGCCGCAGCGAGCCAGTCGTACGGGTCGAGTCCATCCGGGTCGACCGACCGGCTGAGAAGCCGCTCGGTCGCACCGGCGTGCTCGCGGTGGAACCCGTCGAGGTAGCCGGTCCAGTCGGTCACGGCGTCAGACCCGCCGCACGGGCGGGACCGGTGCGTCAGACGATCCGCGGCACCGCTGCCGGGTCAGCCATCAGGGCTCCTCGCATCGGTGGCAGTGACCATACTCAGGCGAGCGACCGCGGTGGAGCGCCGAGTGCTCTGCACGACGCCCGGTCGGGCGTTGCGACGCTCCCGGCGGAGGCGGGCATCCTACTAGATATTGTAGTAGAATTCCCGCCCACAGACGAGGCGCGACTCTTCCCGTCAGTCCATTTGCTGCACGGGCAGGGCGAGGAGCGGAGTGGATCTGGTCCCTATCATCGCGCTGGCCTTCGCGGCCGGCGTGCTGTCGTTCACCTCGCCGTGCTGCCTGCCGCTGATGCCCGGCTACGTGTCCTACATCAGCGCCAGCACCGACGCGGACGCGCCCGCTGCGTCGCGGAGCCGGGCACTGTGGACGTCGTTGCTGTTCGTGGCCGGATTCGGCGTGGTGTTCACGGCCCTGGGCGCCGGCGCTTCGACATTGAGCGGCGCACTGCTGTCGAACCGGCAGCTGCTGTCGCGGGTCGGCGGGGTGGTCGTCATCGTCATGGGGCTGCTGCTGGCCGGCGTGGTGCGCGTCCCGCTGCTCCAACGGGAGTACCGGTTCGACCTGTCACGGGTCCGCCCCGGTCCCGCCGGCGCGATGCCGCTGGGAATGGCGTTCGCCATCGGCTGGGTGCCGTGCGTCGGTCCGGTGCTCGCCGGCATCCTCACCCTGGCGGCGAGCACCACGAGCGGCATGCGGGGAGCCGCGCTGCTCGCGGTGTACTCGCTCGGTCTCGCGGTGCCCTTCATCGGTCTCGCCGTCGCGGCCTCCCGCCTGCGTCCGGTTGTCCGCTGGCTCCAGCGCCACGCGCGCGGCGTGGAGCTGGCGGGTGGCGCCGTGATGATCGCCATGGGGTTCCTGCTGCTGACCGACCAGTGGATCCAGTTCTTCGCCCCCCTCACCCGGTTGTTCGTCAACTCCGGCTGGCCGCCCCTGTAAGCGGGTCAGACCGGCGTTGTCGCGCCCAGGATCAAGGGGAGGCACCACGCCGGGTACGAGGCCGGGAGGTCGTGGCCGGCGAGGGGATGTTCGACCGCATCGACGCACTCGAAGCGGTCGGCCAGCTCCTCGGCACGGCCCTTGACCGGAACCGGGTCACGCGCGCCGTTGGCGAGCAGGACCGGGATGGCCTTCGCCTCGAGGGCCTCGAGGGCTTGCTCCCATCCCGCCCGCTGGATGATCCCGTTCATTCCACCGAGGTAGGACGACCAGCTGTGGAGCACCCCCTGCCGCGCGAGCGCGACCGGCCACTGCGGGGACATGGCGACCGAGATCCACTGCGCGAGGCCGCGGTACTCGCACATGAACGCGCACGTCGCTCGCGCCACCGGCGTCTCGAGGACGAAGAACTTGTCGAGCAGCCCCATCCGCGCGATGTGGCGCGCGGCCTCCTCGCGAGACGTGTACAGCGGGGCGCACAAGAGTGTGACCCGGGCGGTGTTGGGCCGACGAGCGGCCCAGTGCACGGCGAGCGCGGCGCCCATCGAGTGTCCCACGACGGTGAGCGGCACGTCGGCGAGGCCGAGGTCGTCGAGCATCTCGTCGAGGGCGGCGACGTGCGCCTCCAGCGAGAAGTCCTCGCGGTCGAGATCCATTGACCGGCCGAACCCGAGGAGGTCAGGGACGACGAGGCGAGCGTGGTCCGCGAGGCTGTCGAACCCGGCCCCGAACCAGTCGCCGGAACCCGTCAGGCCGTGCAGCAGCACGGCCGCCGAGGCCCCGGACCCGAGTTCTCGGACGCTGAGCGGCCCGGCGCCGCGACGGTGTCCCGCGGGCGGCATCCAGGCCTTCAGCGCCGGCGAGGTGCGGTGCCGCAGGATCCATACGGAGGCCGCCGCCAGCCCGCTGACACCAGTCCGCAGCCACGCCCGCGCCTTGCCGGCGTCTTTGTTGTGCGCTCGTCTCACACCGTCTCCTCGCCGTGTCTGAGATCCGTGTCCGCGCCTCACCGCTCGGTCGGCGGGGAGATGTCGACCGGTCCGTCGAAGTCACGGTACGCCTGGTCCATGAGGTGGCCCTCAGCTACCATCTGCATCCGGTGCACCAAGCCGTCGTCGTCGACCCACAGCCGGAACCAGGCGGCGACCTCCGGTCGGACGAAGGACAGCACCGTCGTGGCGACACCATCGACGTCGTCGCGACCCAGCACACGCACGGCGCGGGCCTGCTCGCCCCAGAACTGTTCGTAGTACCCCTCGGGCCAGCTGAACGCCGACCACTCGCCGACCTCCCAGGCCGCATCCGCATCGGCCTGTGACCAGGTCCGGTCGCCGATCACGATCAACCCCGTGCCTCCCTGCACCGTGAAGCGCATCTGGTCGGGAGCGGCGAAGGCGTAGCGCGACCTGATCGGGGGGGCGTCCGCGGCTGGTCGTAGATCCTCGCGCGCCTTCGCGCTGCGCAACCGCTCCATCGCGTCGATCGCGTTCGCGAGGCGCACGTCGCCCTGGGGAGTCGGAAGTGGCACGGTCGCCCCCATCGAGACCGGCCCGCGGTTGGAGGTCAGCTCGACGCCGAAACGCCATGAGCCGGAAGCAGGGATGACGGCCTCCTGCTCGAAGCAGCCCAATCCGCATGGTTCCAGCTGGATCGTCATCCTGTCCTCGCCGCTCGTCGCCTCGACGCGCGCGTTGCGCAGGCCGTCGCCGGCCTCGACCCCCAGGACGTGCACCCGGACGAGCACCGGTCCCGGTCTTGCCGGCAACAGCGAGAGCGCCACGACCAGATCGCCGGACGCGGCGGCGACGGAGACCGCCTCGCCATCGGTCAAGACGTCCAGACCGGCCGGCAGGGTCTGGACAGCCGCCACCTCCTCCGCTTCACGCGGCGTGTTGGGGTAGCCGACCATCACCGTCGCCAACACGAGCGCGGTCGCCCCGGCGACCAGCTCACCGCGAACCGCGCGATGCTGGGCTGGGGCGCCGGCACGGAGCCGGCGGCGGCGCCAGGCGAGGCCGCCGATCACCGCCATGACGACAAACAGCAGCACCTTGCCGAGCACGCTCTGCCGTAACCCGTCGACAGCAGCTGGGCGGGCCCGGCCAGGTTGAGCACGGCGTTGCCCGCACCCGTCACCCCGACAAGGGCCGCCGCGGTCACGGCGGCCGGTGCGAACGCCTTGAGCGCGGCCAGCGCCCCGGCTCTCGCCAGCGCCGCCGCGAGAAGCGCGTACAACCATGCCGCGACGGCCGCCAGATGCACCGCGAAGGAAGCCGTGGCGACCAGCGGCAAGCGCGTTCCCGCGGCGTGCCCCGAAGCCGCCTCCGCAACGACAGCGACCAGCGCGAGCACGCGACCGATCGGACTCGGCGACGCACCCGTGACGCTGGCGACCGCCGCGGCGACGACCACGGTCGCACGCAAGCGGCCGGACTGCCCGGCCAGCACGGCCCCCACCGCCGTTGGGGAGCCCACCGCAAGCCAGGCGCTCGCCGTGAGCGACAGCACGGTCCCGACCAGCGCCAACAACGGACCGAGTCTCGCGAGCCGGCGCAGCGCGGGGACCGGTACCCCCGCCCCGAGGGCCACGGGCTGCAACAGGACCGCCCCCAGCCACAGAACGAGGCCGGCGAGGCCCAGCAGGCGACCAGTGAGCCCCGCGATGCCCTCGGACGCGAGCGGGGTCGCAGAGACCCGCTCGTTGGGGGGCGCCGAAGTGCCGACACCGAAGCCGTAGCTGCCGTGCAGCGCGTGGCCGTCTATCGTCGACACGGTCGTCCATCGCACCGTGTACTGACCCGGGACGAGCAGCCCCAGCGGTCGCTCGATGGCCTGCGGATCGCCTTCGACCGGCGTCGCCGGCCCCGCCGTCACCTCGTCGCCCGCCGCGTCCACGACACGGACGCTGCTCAGGCCGTAGTTCAGCGGCTCGGTGAACCGCAGGACGACGGCGCCGGGTGCCTGCGGCAGGCCGCTACCGGGCGCGGGACTCGCCGCCACGAAGCCGGCGTGGGCCGCGGCCGGCGTCGCGAGGGCAGACACAAGGAGACACCCGAGCAGGGCAACGACGGTGAGCGGGCGCGCAGCCAGCCTCGTCATGGCCGCGCCGACCCTCACTCCCCCGGCGCGAAGCGCCCCGAGCTACGGAGCCGGGGCCTCCGTCCCGTCGCCGCCGGACATGCCCATCATCCCGTCGCCGGACATGCCCATCGCGTCGCCGGACATCGCGCGCTCGTGCATCCGCTGCATGCCGGGGTGGCGCTCCAGCATCCGCTCGTGCATATGCGCCATCATCCCTGCCTCACCCGGCATCGTGGACTCCGACATGCCCCCCAAGCCGGGAGTCGGCGATGGGTCGGGCTGCCCAGCCGCGGCGGCGGTGGCGCCGAACAGCAGCGTCGCGCCGACGGCCGCGGCGAGCATGGCCGCCTTTCCGGGACGGGTCTCCATAGGTACGCCCTTCTTGGGATCTCTGCGTTGTTGTTCTGGGACTGGTTACCGCCGCCGCAGCGAGGCGGCGGCGGTAAGCCGTGACGCGACGCACTGTGGCTACCGCTGCGCTTGGCGCTCGTCGCGGGAGGCCGCGTCCAGCTGATCGGCGATCGCGGTCTGTCGCGCCCGCAGGCTGTCAAGCTCACGGCGCAGCGCCTCGGGCCTCGGCGGGTCCGACACGGCCGTGCTGTGCCGCACCGCACCGACGGGCTCCGGCTGACCTTCACGGGCGGGCGTCGCAGCGTCCCGGCCCGCATCCTTGCCCTCGTCCTTCTTGCCTCCGCCCGTCATCATCCCCATCATCAGCATCATCGACAGCGGGCACACCGCGAGGATCAGCAACGGCAGCGCGGCCGCCAAGAGGTTGGGCGCCCACAGGTAGATGCCAGCGGCGACGGCCGCGAGAGCCGCCAGGACCTTCCAGTTCAGGCACATCTTCAACATGTTCATGTGATCATCCTTGAGCGAGGGTGACGACGGGCAGTGGCTGGTCGTCGGCTTCAGACTATATACTACGGACCATCGTAGCAGGCGGCTGACGAAGCGACACCGCCGCGGTGATACGCGTTCGGGTATACCCACGGGGCACCGTCTTCAACATGTCGCGCTGAGCAGGCGTGTACTAGCCGTTATAGTCCGCCAGTCGTCCGCCCGCGTCTGCACGCGGCCGCCACCACCACGGGCCGCACCCAGGACCGAGCCCCGGAACCGATGCCTTCCACGTCGCCACGCCGTCACCGCCCGCGCTCGCGCAAGCGACTCCCGGCTGCGGCGGCGTTCGCGTTGTTCATGGTCGCCGGGGTCATCGACGGCGGTACGGCGTGGGCGCATGCGTTCCAGGTCCAGAACCTGCCCGCCCACGGTGCGCGGTTGCGCGAGGCGCCCGACGAGGTGGCCCTGCAGTTCAGCGAGGCGGTCGTCGCGGAATCCGTTGAGATGTCGGCGCGCCTGGCGGACGGGCGCTCAGTGCGCCTCGCGAGCCCTGTCCTGCAGGCGGACGGCAAGGTCGCCAAAGCAGCGCTCGCAGCGAAGGGCGATGGGGTCTACCTCGTCTCCTGGCAGGTGGTGGCGGCCGACGACGGCCACGTGACCGCCGGGGAGTTCGCGTTCGCGGTCGGCACGGGCGCAGGCGCGGTGGCCGACCGCGCGCAGTCTGACGAGCCGGTGCCCGCGGCGGCAGTCCTCGGCGGCTGGCTGCTGT